>NZ_JARSMD010000035.1:0-6894 GCF_035811335.1 Schinkia azotoformans | reverse complement strand
AAATAAAGTGCGTGTTTACAGAAATATGAAAAAATATTTAGCAGTATCAGTAGCCATCGCATCCATGATAGGGGTATCAGCAGTCACACCTGCATACGTACAAACATTCCGAGTCGAAGCAGCAGGTTTCGACTACACCCAAGAACAAGAACAAGCCTTAGCACATTTAAACAAGATTCGAGCTGATATTGGCTTACAACCAGTCAAGCTCAACCCATTTCTAAATAAAGCATCAGAGAACCATGTAAGTTACATTGTGACTAACGGTATACGCATAACTCACGAAGAATCTAAAGATAAAAAAGGCTTTACGGGTGCAACACATACTGACAGATTAAAGGCAGTAGGGGCACCTGAGGATGTTTATGCTACCGCAGGGGAGCTTGTTGCATCTCAAGTATCTGATGTGTCAAAAGGTATAGATACATTCATGGTATTACCTTACCATAGGGATAAACTTATAGCACCAGATTTAGAAAGTGTGGGTTTTTCTCTTAATAAAGGAATAATGGTTATAACAACATCAGGTCATGATGAATATGTCAACATTCAAGATTCAATGTACCCTTATGATGGTCAAACTGGAGTACCGACTTATTTCACTGATTCTATGGAAGACCCTAATCCTTTAAAAGCATTTGGGGTGTCTAAAACAGGAACAGCTATTACTTATAAACCTATAACAAAATATGATGTTGAGAAAAAAGACATGAATGCCAAAATTACCGATAGTAAAGGTAACGATGTTCCATTCTTTTTAGGAGGAGGGGCAGCTTTCCACTTCTACCCTAAAAACGAACTCAAGACCAACGAAACATACACCGTTTCCGTATCATACAAAGATTCGTATGATGGGAAAACAGGCAGTCGTACATGGTCATTCACAACAGCAAGTAAGTCATCTGGATGGTTAGGGGGAGTAAGCACACCTACACCACAACCAGAACCAAAACCTAGTGAACCACAAACAGGAGGATACATCGACCAATATGGTAACCCTGTTGACAGTATAGGCAATTCAACACCAAAAACAAAGGATAACGGTTATTCAACTACAAGACCAAACGATGATGTAGCAATCCGTTTAGACGGTCAATTCTTAACAAACTTAAACCCGAAGCCAGTCATCCGTAACGGAAGCACTTTAGTACCCTTAAGAGGGGTTCTAGAACAAATGGATGCAGAAGTCGTTTGGAACCAAGCTAAGAAAGAAATCATCATCCGAAACCCTAACACTGAGATTAAGTTGTATCTAAACCAAACATACGCTTATAGAGATGGCAAGAAGGTAACTTTATCTCAAGCTCCAATCCTTATCGGTTCATCCACATACGTACCATTACGTTTCTTAAGTGAAAACTTAGGTGCAACAGTAGGGTGGGACAACAAGAATCGGATTGTAGATATCACTTTAAATTAATAGTTTTGATTATATATTTCACAAAAATCACGATAAACAAAGCGATTATAAATAAATTATTATTAGTTTATATGAGAGGATACTTAGGTATCTTCTTTTTTTATAGACGAAAATATTTATTATTTAGGAGTTAACTTTTTATCATTGAGTATTTCATGCTAGTGAAAACAATAATGCAGACTTTTATACTTCTTAATCCTTGTCACTAAGAAACCTAGTATTCTAAAATTGCAATTTAATTATATTGGTAGAGAAAAAATAAATTAACAGATAGTTGGGCATTAGAAATATTATAAATACACATAGACTGAGCAAAGACATATAAAAACTAGAGCGCATCAAAAATATACCCCACACTACACAAACTCAAGCACCTCTGGTTTGGTAAGCCAACTTGAGTCCTCATATCCAACTTAACAATTCACTTCTTTTTCAATGAGCAACCGAGCATCCAAAGATCAGTTCAATTAATTCCATAACTCATAGACTTTTTATGAGGAGATGCACTTACATGTTATGAAACATATAAGTTGATACGGAGTATGTAAAAATTTCTTCAACATATTTTTTCAAAGCTACAAAGATAGAACATCATCAGCAACATTTTCAAGAGGTCCTCAATAGATTTACTAACTTGCTATGCGGTTAGCAAATCTGTTATTTATGGGGGCACAATATTATGTATAACAATTTAGTAAATTTATCACAAGGTATGCAAGTCGTAGAAGAAAGAAAGTTTAAAGGGTTAACAAGTATAAATGTTATAGGATTTACTAATAATTCGACATTAACAAATGAGCAAAGAAAAAAAAGGGAAGATAGATTAAGAGAGTTGGTAGAAAGTGGCCTAGGTAAAAAGGTTTTAGAGGAATGGGAAATTGAAGTTCTCTTTGGTTGGTCAAAAACACTGCATAGAAAAACTCATGCAATAAAACTCACAAATACTATTATCGGTGAAAGTATTGCATTTTTAAAACATGAGATTCAGGATATGAAGAACGCTGATAACATTTTAAAGACTTTAAATATAATTGGTGAAGTTGAGCGGAATTATATTAGATTCTTTGGAAATTACATCAACGCAGCGAGAGTACTTCCAGAAAAAGTAACAGAGGTTGACGATTTATCACTTGTAGTATCAGAACAGAGCTCAGAAGTTGGATTCAGCGTATTAGACTTCTATAATTTTTTTATCAAAGATTATTTTCAAAACCAAGACAAGTACCCAACAAGAAGCAGTAATCTGTATAAAAAATATATTTCTCATGGGGTCATTCTCGATGCTGAAAATCATGAGTATTTTAAAAATGATTACGGATTTTATCCAGTTGCAATTAGGTCTGGAAAGTTAAAACAAATATTTCCTCTAATTAGTGATCAAGAGTATCGACAAGTAATTAGTAAGCTTAATCATTTGGGCGCATTACATGAGTCAATATCGCTTAAGGTAGAAAGAAACTCAAAGCGTTATGATAGAAGAATCAAAATGGTAGAAATGCAAACTGAGAAAAAGGATGAAAAAAAATATAGTGATAACGTTTTTATCTTTAATATCATTCCAACTTTACTAGAAGGGAGCATTTAAAATGCCAAAAATAAGAACAAATCCAGACCCATTGGAATCTTTAGGCTCCAAAAGTCAAGTAATTCAACAATTGTGTGAGGTGGCAGAGTATGCCATCTCTACATACAACATTGCTGGTGTACAAGAGCTATTTGCTGGAGGATTTCGCTTTAGTTTGTACCTCGACGCTGATAGGGAACTGGAGTTTAGAACCGCCAATGAGATTGATTATGGGGTTGCAAGTTTTTTCCGATGTCTACAAGATCCATATAAAACTGACAGGTTAATTGAGCAAATTTGGTTACTTGCTGATGAATATAGAACAAAGGATAAGTTTGAGGAAGCAATGGAGGAGCGAATAAACCCAGAAACACAACAAATTCGTGCAGCTGCTCTTACCTATATCGTAGTAGTTTACTCTCGTGCCGCTGACAGACAGACCTTCTCTCAACATGATGCGGATGATGGTATCTCACCTAAGTCGCTAAAGAAGTTGTACGATGTTGATCTTGATATTGGGAATGTTCAGATATTCTGTGGGGATTACCGGGAGCAGTTTAACAAATACAAAGATCGTTCTGATGTCTTAATATATCTGGACCCACCGTACTTAGTCACCGAGCAACCTAAAAGGTCTAAGTCAACCAAAAAGAAAGACGGTGATGAAAGAAACACTAAAGTAACAGCAGGTTATGTTCACCCTTTTACCATAGATGACCACAAGGAACTTGTAGAAAATTTATTAACAACAAAAAATATATATATTTTATCAGGTTATGAGAATCAGGTATACAAGCCTTTAGAGGATAAAGAAAAAGGGTTTTATAAATACTTTCTAGGACTTGTAAAAATATCTTCAGGTAAGAAAAAGAAAGAGTACATCTGGACTAATGTATTGTTGCCAGAGGGTTTACTGCCAGAAGAACCTTTAGGTGAAGAATAATAAGAGGGTATCTAGTATTCAAGTAATCTATATTTTCCAGGTATTTTTGTGCTTTCAAATTTGCTCGCTATTCGTTTTTAAGGGCGGCAGGCTATTCACCCCTTACTTCTGTCTTAAGTCGCCAATTTTGGGGCTTGAAATCGATTACACGGGTATTTGCTATTTATTTGTATTTTAATTCTTTATTTTTAATAAAAAGGGTTAAATAAATTTCCTTTTTTCAATCCTTTAATTAAACGAGTTTTTCAATTAAATTTGGACCACAATTTGCAAAAATGTATTGACATTTTATACGAATGGAGAGTTGAAAGTTCACATAAAACATAATTATTATACCAGCTAATCTACATCACCAATAATAAAGACAATTTTATAAATAACAGGAAATGGACATTATCATTGGAGGTATCAGAGCTGAGTAAATATGAGGAGAAGGTGAGTAACATGGGGCAAAAATTTGGATATCTTTGCACCAAAAAGCATAGTGAGGCTCAACTGTTCAAAGGAGTAGTAAAAGCAGATAAGTTTTATATCGACTTAGCAACCGATCGAGGTTGGTCTAGCTATGAAGAATTAAACAATTTAATAGAGGAAGTAGAGGAAAATGACCAAGTGATCATGTCGAGTATGGTGATGGTTTGTGCAACTTTAGAAGAGGTTTATAATCTCCTATACATTTTTCGGTATAAAGGTGTAAAGCTTAATCTCCTCAATCCCATACGAGGAGAAGAGATTTTCTTAACGGAAGGAGGATTTAAAACGTTGGAGGCAATTTTCAATCTCCGTAGAGATCTAACTAAAAATAGTGGGGTAATTGAAATCAAAGCCGAAAATCAAATTAAACATCGAGAAAATCAAGAAGTATTTCCAGCAGGTTTCTATCAGATGTTCATAGATTACAAGAATAATGGTCTAAATGCAGAAGTTGCGGCCAAGAAGCTGAAGATAGATGTTCATAAGTTCTACCGGCTTGTACGTGAATTTGGTTAATTATTAAGGACTTTCATAAAAAATAATTCAATGGGATTAACTAAAGGAGGAAAAATAAAATGACTAAAGATTTTCAGCTTAAATTAGAGGAGTATAATCGTTTGCAACGAAAGGGGGATGACCAAACTGCCAATTACAGTTTACTTTTTGGAAATAACAAAAGAGTAGTAGAGATGGCAAAAATTGATGCAATAAAAGAAAAAGTTCAGAATGGAGCATTTTACCTTAGTCGAAAGAAAAGTAAAAGGGTTGATGAATATTTAATAATTGATATGTTCAACGGTGGTAATATAGATAAAATCAACAGTGATCAGTACACTGCTAAAGTTGTTGATGATAATATTCTTGTTATCGATAACATTACTGGTGATGAACATTTTTTAATAACAGAGGGTAAGTTGGATTATGGGAATGTAAAGCATCTAGGATCTAGTAATTACACATACTTTTCAACTAATAGGGAACGTGGATTTATGGGGGTTCCTGCTGTACGTTTTAATAATAATTTCTCCGATTCTATAAGAGTTCACTGGATTGTGGCTTTAATGAAATGGGGGATAGAGGATTTAAACAAATGTGTCGGGGACTCACCAATTTATACATTGCTCCATAAAGTTGCTTATGTAAAATCTAAGGACAATTCCATTTCCAACCTTCGCATACTAACAGTGAGGAATAAGGCCCAACCATATGGTGAATGCTACCAATGAACATGTTGTTCGTAGGGGAAAATTATTAAGAGTGTATGCAAAAGTAAATTTATAATTTGCAAGTTTTGGTGTATTCATATTGAAAAATAGTAGCGAGGATGTTAGCATTCTCGCTATTTTATTTTTCTGACAATATTTTTGGTTTTACCACTAAAAACCGGAGATACATATTGGTTTTTGTGTATTCTATGGTTATTCATCACTTATTGCTATAAAAATTGTAGTAAATAATTGAGAACAGAGTTATCATAGCAGCATTCTAAAGGAGGGGTAGTCCAATGTCTTTAAGATCTTTAAGGTTCTATCAAACGCCAGGTGTTCAGGCTTTGCAAATCGGAAATATGAATGTTGCAGCATCATTGATTATAAATTACAACTTTGCAAGAAAGGAAGAATTTATAGTTTTTAAATATATGGAGGGTCAAACTGTAATAACAGATGGGAACGATGTTAGCCTTGCTACTGTAGATCAACGATTATTCAGTCACGAAGTCTGGGCAATTTATGGGGAAGAGTTGGATTTTTGTTATTACACATTTTTGACCCCAAGTGAGTATTAAAATAGAAAACCATGGTAATTCTGTTTGCTAACTTTGATTTTATATACAAGTATTGCAAATATGTTTAATGCAGGAGGAATTGATTTGAAATGTGAATATTGTATTGGAACAGTTAAAGTAATTGATAGCTTTCAATCTGTTCAAACTGTTGAATGTTTGAGCTGTGGAGTTCGTTACGATGTTAGGGTAACTCCAAAAAGTCCAGTGAGGGGGTAGATACGGTCTTTATAAAACCGAAAATAAGATTTATAACGGTTTAGATATTTTTATAAAAGAAAAAATAGAATTATAAATCTCCAGATATTTTTATTAAAGCCGAAAAGGATGCTTATAAAAACGCTGAAACACTTATAAAATTGGAAGGGAATTTATAAAGTAAATAAAATTTTTATAAAAAGCGAAAAGATTGGTTATAAATGTCTACACCTTACACAATCATTGATACAGTTCTATTAACAAATATAAAGCGATTTGCCTTATTCTAATTGTGCTCATTTACGAGGATTTGTTTTATAAATATAAGAGTTTATATGTTTTTTAGTATCAACCCCATTTCCATCCATCGAAAATAGACTTCGACCAGAGTTAGGTAAAGAATGCCTAACTTATTTTATGCTCATAAATGGTTATTTCCTCAAATAAATCTTCTGATTGGTGTTCAATATCTTGAAAATACCTATATTCATTAAAGTGGACCCCATTGTCAA
>NZ_JARSMD010000034.1:0-38683 GCF_035811335.1 Schinkia azotoformans | reverse complement strand
GAACACAAGTGAGTCGATGTTGACTTATCGTAGGGAGATGAGCGAAGTTTACGAGTCGCTGGGAGCTGTAGCTGGACAATGAAGTAAATATGAATACCGATTATCTAGTTTTGAAGGAACAACCTTCAATTTAATATGTTTGGTGACGATAGCGAAGAGGTCACACCCGTTCCCATTCCGAACACGGAAGTTAAGCTCTTTAGCGCCGATGGTAGTTGGGGGCTGTCCCCCTGTGAGAGTAGGACGTTGCCAAGCAAACAAAAAGAGTAGCTGAGATGCTGCTCTTTTTTATATTCCTCAAAACCATCCTTTCCTTTTAAACCAAAAAAACATTAATAACGCAATGATACCCATCAATCCTAAAGATATAAAATATCCATATTTCATAGTCAACTCCGGCATATATTCAAAATTCATTCCATATATACCAGCAATAAAGGTTAATGGTGCAAAAATGGAGGTTATAATAGTAAGGATCTTCATAACCTGATTCGCTTGGTGAGAGTTCACAGATATATAACTATCACGAATATCCATTGTAATTTCACGATTTGAGTCCACCATCTCTGACAATTTTAATAAATGATCGTAGATATCAGAGAAGTAAGGTACTTTTCTTTTGATTCCTTCTAAATGCTGTGAGTTTAGCATTCGATATAACAGATCTCGCATCGGGTTGACTGTATGCCTCAAAGTTAATAATTGGTGGCGGATATCGAAAAGTTCATCTAATAAAATATCCATTGATTTATTTTCAGTATTATCTTCAATTTCATTTAGAACATCCTCAATTTTATAAATAATCGGGAAGTATTGGTCCACAATTTTATCCAACACTTCATAAAAACAGTGATACTGATCCCAATCTTTAATAATATCTGTTGAAATAAGCCTATTCCATACTTGGTTGATTTGATTAAAATTTTGATAGTGAAAAGATACTACGAAGTTGCTGCCGACAAAAAAGTTAATTTCCTCTTTTGTGAAATCATCTGGATTAATAACATGGGTTACAAAAAATGTGAAGTCATCATAATAATCTAACTTAGGACGTTGTAGTCTATGAACACAATCCTCAATCGCTAATGGATGAAAGTGAAAATAATTGTGAAGCTCATCTATCTCTTCATGAGTAGGCATATTGAAATCGATCCAACACCATTTATATAATGTTATATCCAACTCATCGAGATTTGTATAAGTCACCTTTTTAGAGTCATGTGTAACTGCGATTACCTGTATCATTCTATACTCCCTGCATTGTTGGTATTATTCTTTTATCACTTATAGTATTAATTTGCCCTAAGTTGCAATAATTAAAGCAATTCATTCCAACTGATATTTTTATGAATGTTCCTGACCATTTTTCCGCAAAATAGTATCGATTTAAATAAATGTTTAATTAAAACGCGGGAGGGTTTCTCTTATGGTAAAAAGAAATGAAAAAACATCAAATATAGTTAATCAAAAGGCATTGTTAAATGACAAAGTACAAAAAGCGAGAGAAAATAATTTCAAGGGTGACCATATTAGAATGGATACTCTTGTCGGGGGTCAGGGGCAATAGGTTGTAATATATGTGTATCAGGGGTCTCTAAAGTCATGAAAAATTGACTTTTAGATGCCCCTTTTAATTGATTAGGCATTATTTTTTATGTCCTTTCGTTCTCCCTGTTTTATTACAATAATCTATTAATATAGTAAAAAATAATTTGACCTTTCACCCTTTAAAGGTTTAATGTAAAAAATAAATACACTTTGCGAGGGAGATTTGAAATGAAGCATCATTTTGATACAGAAGCTGTACATTTATCTGAAAATAAGTATGTCTCAAGTGCTAGTAAAGTTAATCCCATTTACCAAACCTCTGCCTTTGCCTTTTCAGACTTAGAAGAGCTAGAAGGCTTTTATCAAGGTGAAAGTAAATATTTATACACTCGTACTGGGAATCCAAATACAGATGAACTTGCAGCGGCGGTTGCGAATTTGGAGGGCGCACCTGCTGGGGTAGCGACATCATCAGGTTTATCTGCTATTATGGCCGGTGTTTTAGCTGTTGTAAAAGCAGGAGACCATATTGTCGCAACAAATGATATCTATGGTGGTACATACCAATTGCTTTCAGGGGAACTTAAAGACTTTGGGATTGACGTTTCATTTGTGAATTTTGAAAATGAGGAAGAAATTAAGAAGGCCATCCAGCCCAATACAAAGCTAATTTATACAGAGTCTGTAACCAATCCATTATTAAGGGTTGAAAATATCGGCCAACTTGTACAAATAGCTAAAGAAAACAATCTTTATTCAATGATTGATAATACTTTTGCGACACCCTATTTATTGAACCCATATGCACAAGGTGTTGATATCGTGGCCCATAGTGCGACAAAGTACATTGGCGGTCATAGCGATGTTTCAGCAGGGGTTGTTGTCGGTCATAGTGATTTAATTGCAGAAGCAAGAGCAAAGGTTGTTAATCTTGGCCTTAACTTAAGCCCGTTTGAATCTTGGCTCGGAACCCGTGGTCTGAAAACATTAAGCCTACGGATGGAACGTCATGTTAAAAATGCCCAGAAACTAGCAGACGGTCTAAAGAATCATCAGGGTGTAAGAAAAGTTTACTACCCTGAATTCGTATCAGAAAAAGGGAACGGCGCCATCGTTACAATTGATATTACAGGAAAATGTGATATTTCTAAGTTCTTCAAATCACTTTCTTGGGTAAAAATTGTACCAACATTGGCTGGAGTGGAGACAACCGTATCTTATCCAGTAGGTACCTCACATCGCAATTTATCTAATGAACTGCGAGAAGAGCTAGGCATTACTGAAGGCGTTGTCCGTATTTCAGTAGGTATTGAGGATCCAGAGGATATTCTTGCAGCATTTATCGAAGCATTGGACAAATCTTATTTTGTAAAATAATAGACAGTATGCGAAAATAGAATAGGTTACTGAAAAAATCCTTGGGAGCCATTCCTAAGGGTTTTTTTGGGACAGAGGGTCGGGAACTGTGGCCCAGAACTGTGGCCCACAGAAGTGTTCAATTTGGAGGGAATAAATTTGTCTGTTCAAGATGAATTTTCATTTATAAATAGCATTACACCTAAAAAATATAAGCAGCCCCATTTAGTTGCGGGGGTCGGTGATGATGCCGCTCTATATTCTGGAAATAATGATGTTGAAGAAATCGTTTGTATGGATACAATGATAGAAGAAGTGCATTTTAATCGGCAGACAATGAAGCCATTCCATATTGGTTATAAGGCGCTTGCCAGTAATATAAGTGATATAGCGGCAATGGGCGGTGTGCCGAATTTTTATTTAGTATCGATTGCGATACCGAAGCACTGGCCCGATACTGAACTTTTAGAAATATATAAAGGGATGGAGGCGCTGGCCGACCGTTACCAAATGGATTTAATCGGTGGGGACACGGTTTCATCGAAGCATAGCCTTGTTATTACTGTGACGGTAATAGGACGGGTACTTAAAGGAAGACATCTTTTGCGAAAAAATGCAAAAGCGAATGATATTGTTTTTGCCACAGGAAGTTTAGGAGATTCAATGGCAGGCTTGGAGCTTTTGCTAAAAAGCGGAGTCGATTTTAATTTTTCAAAGGATGAACAGGCATTAATCACAAGACATCAGCTTCCAGAGCCAAGAGTAGAGATCGGGCAAATTCTTGCTAAGTTTCCTCGGGTGGCCTTGAATGATGTTAGTGATGGAATCGCCAGCGAATTGAATGAAATCGCATCAGCAAGCGATGTTACAATTGTGATCGAGGCAGAGAAACTTCCGAAAAGCAGCCAAATTACAAGCTTTAGTGAAGATCAACAGCTTCACTGGATGTTAAATGGCGGGGAAGACTATGAATTGGTCGGAACGGTTTCGGAGGAAGATTGGATTGAGATCAAAAAAGAATGCGAGCAGAAAAATTATTCTATAACTAAAATTGGGTATGTAACGAACGGACCTGCAAAAGTATTGATAAAACAAGGCGACCAAATGAATCTATTACAAATGCTTGGCTTTAATCATTTCAAATAAATAGGGTGATCGTTTAAATGGAGTTTATTTATGATAGCAATTCCGCTGAACAAACAATGGATTTTGCTGAAAAATTAGCACAAAGGCTTGATAAAGGGACAGTAATCACGTTAGAAGGAGACCTTGGTGCTGGTAAAACGACGTTTACTAAAGGATTGGCGCAAGGTTTAGGGGTAACTCGAACCGTAAATAGCCCGACATTCACAATTATTAAGGAGTATATGGACGGGAAATTACCTTTATATCATATGGATGTGTATCGGTTAGAGGAAAGTGACGAGGATTTAGGGTTTGATGAATATTTTCATGGTGGTGGTATTTCTGTGGTAGAGTGGGCCCATTTTATTGAAGATATGCTCCCAGCTGAAATTTTAAAAATAAAAATTAACTATGTAAATGATACCGGTAGAAAAATAATCCTCGAACCTGTTGGGAATAGGTATATAGATTTATGTAAGGAGTTTTTTTCAAATGAAAGCATTAGCAATTGATACATCAAACCAGATCATGGGTGTAGCCGTAATTGATGGGACCACGATTCTTGGCGAATACATTACAAACCTTAGCAAAAATCACTCTGTAAGGCTTATGCCGGCAATCAGTGATTTAATGAAGGAAGTTGGAGTCGAGCCGAAGCAATTAGAGCGCATTATTGTTGCGCATGGACCTGGTTCCTATACAGGGGTAAGAATTGGCGTTACAATTGCGAAAACCTTAGCATGGACTCTAAATATTCCAATCGTCGGAGTTTCCAGTCTTGAAGTGTTGGCCCGGAATGGTCAGCATTTCAACGGAGTAGTTTCACCCCTTTTTGATGCCCGAAGAGGTCAAGTGTATACAGGACTTTATAAGATGAATAGCGATAAGTTTCAATCAATAAATGAGGATCAAATTATTATGCTCAAAGATTGGGTTGCTGAATTGAAACAGCAAGATGAGAAAGTATTGTTTGTAGGGAATGATGTTCCTATTCATGAATCTGTTATTAAGGAAGTATTGCAGGATCAGGCGATCATTGCTTCTCCTTCTTTGTTCAACCCGCGGCCGTCTGAACTTGCGATCATTGGAATTGAGAAAGAGCCGCAAGAGGTCCATGCATTTGCTCCTAACTATATCCGCTTAGCTGAGGCAGAAGCAAAATGGATCGAAGCGCAAAAACAAGGATAAATCGGAAACGGGGCACGGGGGCGGGTTCTGCGTCTTAGCTGGGACAGAGTTCCCGACCCTATGTCCCACCGCCGCCCCCGTGACCAAGACAACGAGAATTTTAATACAAGGAGCAACACCGATGGAGGATATTGTTCAATTCCGTTTAATGACAGTGGAAGATGTTGAGCAAGTTTATAATATTGAAATCAGTTCTTTTACCTTGCCGTGGAGCAAGGAAGCATTTTACAACGAAATGGCAACCAATCAATATGCAAAGTATATAGTGATGGAGTTGGACAATCGAGTAATTGGCTACTGCGGTATGTGGGTTATTATTGATGAAGGGCATATCACAAATATTGCTGTATTACCGGAATACAGAGGAAGAAAATTAGGTGACGCCTTATTAAAGCAAGTCATTGAATTTAGTCGTGCTTTAGGCTTAAGAGTTGTAACATTGGAGGTTCGAGTTTCTAATATAGTAGCTCAAAAGCTTTATAAGAAATATGGCTTCCAAGCAGGTGGCATTCGCAAAAATTATTATACGGATAATTATGAAGATGCATTAGTAATGTGGGTGAATTTATATGAAAGATAAAGATCAAATTATATTAGCAATCGAATCAAGCTGTGACGAAACAGCAGTGGCAATCATAAAGAATGGCAGGGAAATTCTTGCGAATGTCGTTGCTTCGCAAATAGAGAGCCATAAACGTTTTGGCGGGGTAGTTCCGGAAATTGCCTCTAGACATCATGTTGAACAAATCACGATAGTTCTAGAGGAGGCTATGAATCAAGCTGCAATTACATATGACGATATCGCTGCTATAGCTGTAACGGAAGGACCTGGTTTAGTAGGGGCTTTATTAATAGGTGTGAACGCTGCAAAGGCGTTGGCTTTTGCCCATAATATTCCGCTCGTACCAGTTCATCATATTGCAGGGCATATTTATGCCAACCGTCTCGTGAAGGAAATGACATTTCCACTCCTAGCATTAGTTGTTTCCGGTGGTCACACGGAGCTTGTTTATATGAAGGAGCATGGCTCTTATGAAGTCATTGGGGAAACGAGAGATGACGCGGCCGGGGAAGCGTATGACAAAGTAGCACGTCAGCTCAATCTTCCATATCCAGGAGGTCCTCATATCGACCGTCTTGCACATGAAGGCAATCCTACCATCGACCTTCCACGAGCATGGTTAGAAAAGGATTCATTTGATTTTAGCTTTAGTGGGTTAAAATCTGCCGTCATTAATATCCTTCATAATGCAAGCCAACGCGGTGAAGAAATAAGGCCTGAAGATCTTGCTGCAAGCTTTCAGGCTAGTGTTATTGAAGTGGTTGTTACGAAGACAAAGTATGCTGCGGAAAAATATAATGTAAAACAAGTCCTTCTAGCTGGCGGTGTCGCCGCAAATAAAGGACTGCGGGCTGCACTTGAAAAAGAATTCGAAAAGACAGATATTGATCTCGTGATTCCACCATTATATTTATGCACGGATAACGCGGCGATGATCGCAGCAGCCGGCAGTATTGAATTTGAAAAAGGCAAAAGAGCAGGGCTGGATTTGAACGGAATTCCAGGGCTGGAATTGCAATAGGAACAAGGTAGGAACAAGATAGGAACACGGGGGATGACTCTCGTGTTCCATATTTTTTACTATGAATTCTTAGATATTTGGTTTATGATAGAAATAACAATTAATTACAAATTATGCCTATCTTTTCTCGATATTTGTCGAGAATTGTAGCATAATAGATTTAAGTACCATTTTATTGATATGTTTATTGTAAGCGGTTTCTGTTAATTTTAGCTATTCGAATTCTTATCAAAAAAAAGAAAGGATTAATTTATGAATATACAGGAAATTATTGATCTTGACTTTTTGCAAAAAGTACAGGATTCATTTGCGAAAGCAACAGGACTTGCAGCAATAACAGTAGACTTTCGCGGGAATCCAGTAACGGAATATAGCAATTTTTCATTATTTTGCAAGAAAATTCGTGAAGATCAACAACTTTACGATAAATGCCTGAAATGCGATGCATATGGTGGATTAGAGGCAGTAAGAAGAGAGAATTTTTTTATGTACCGGTGTCATACTGGATTGGTAGACATTGCTGTCCCCATTATTATCAAAGGGCAATTCATCGGTTCTATGCTTGTTGGTCAGGTAAAATTGAATGAAACGGAAAATGATAGACTTGATTACATAATAAAAGAGTCTTCCAATTGGAAGGAAAATAAAGAAATAGTTGCTGATTTTGACCAAATTCCTATTATCTCCATCGAAAAAATCACTGCAGCGGCAAAAATGATGTTTTATGTTATTAATAATATGGTCGAAAAAGATGTTATTCAATACGTACAGGAAGAGTTAAGAGCGAAAGATCAAGAGCTTATCAATCAACTGAAAATCCAGGCTGATTTGGAGAGGTCATTGTATGCTAAGCAAAAGCAATTCTTTAAACTAATGGTTAATCCAAATTTATTTTTTAATGTTATGAATACAATGTCTTGTTTGGCAGTTCTGGAGAAGGCATCCAGAACACAAGATGTCATCTTAACTTTTTCTGAAATGATGAAATACTTATTAACTAATGATAATACCTTTGTGACAGTTGAGGATGAAATTTCCTATATTTATATGTATGTGAAATTGCAGAAATTAAGATTTGAAGATCGAGTACAAGTGATGATAGATATTCCAAAGGAACTTAGATCTATTAAAATTCCAGCAATGATTTTACAATCTATTTTAGATAATGCGTATATACATGGCATAGAGCCAAAGGATGGAAAAGGATCGATCCAAATAAAAGGTTACATACTTGATGATGATTTTATATGCGAGGTGATAGATGACGGTATAGGTATGACCGCAACTGCAATTGCAAGTATAATGGATAAAAGTGGTGGAACGGAACGAGAAAGCCATTCTAAGGGAATTGGTTTGCACCATGTAAATTTCATTCTGACCTCAAATTATGGCAATGAATATAAACTAAAGATTACCCAGAATGATGCAGGTGGTACAACAGTAAGGTTTAGAGTGCCAAAATAATATTGTTTGGGGGACTCCGAGTGTACAACATTTTGCTAATAGATGACGAAATTATCGTAAGAGAAGCCCTGAAGGTTATCTTAAAAGATATGGAAAATGTTGAGGTGGTTGGAGAAGCTGCTTCCGTCGAAGAAGCTTTGGCCCTTATTGAATCCAATTCTCCAGACATGACCTTCCTTGATATCAAAATTCCTGGGACGGATATTGTATATCTGATAAAATTTATGAAGCGTTTAAAGCCAAAAAATAAAGTTATATTATTAACCGATTACGGCTCTTCTGATTTTGTCTTTAAGGCATTAGAAATGGGTGCAGATGGATACCTTCTGAAGCCGTATCCCCAGAAGGATATATATAAGATTGTAAATCTGTATTTGTCTCAGGTTAGTTCACATACTGAAAACTTAGAGCAAATCGTTGAGCCGTTTATTGACTATATTTATAAAGAAGATTTTAAGAATTCGAAAGAGCAGTTGAAAGCTATTACAGAGCAGCTGACTTTAGTATGTGCAAATAATAGTCATGCGCTCTGTCCTGTTACTAACAGTATTATCAAGGGTTTGGGAACTATTTGTCGTGAAAAACAGTTATTGTTTTCAAAAAGGTTGGAATGGAAGGAAAAAATCCAACATATTAATGCCAATACGTTTGAAAGTACCATGTTATGCATTTTAGAAGATATTTTTAAAACGATGAAAGACACCGAGTCTATTAAAGAGATTAAAGTGATTCAATCGGTACTTAATTACATTGAAAAGAATTTTCAAAAAGGAGTTACATTAGAAGAAGCGGCGGAATTCGTCCATTTAAGCCCTTTCTATCTTAGTAAACTATTTAAAAAAGAATTAAAAATCAACTTTGTCAATTATGTAACGGAACGGAAAATTCAAAAAGCAAAAGACCTTCTTGAATCAACGGATATGCCTGTATTAAACATTGCCTTGGAACTCAATTATCAAGAGGCAAATTACTTTAGTAAAGTATTCAAAAAAATAGTTGGTGTGACTCCGACAGATTATAGAAAAGAAAAAAAGGATAATCCAAATTCCACCGCTCATTTATTAAAAAGAAATAATTATATTCCTAATGGAAATTGGTATGTGTAGAATTGAAATTCCACCTGAATCGAATCGAGCCAGGTGGAATTTTTTTGTCCATTTTTAACAGCTGGACAAAAATTTACCTGTAAAAGACAAAAAGTTATCAGTTTATATACCAAATCTTTGCCTTTATAAGCCAAAATCCTATTGCGAAAAGATTCTGAAAATGATCTAAGATTATTATTGTGGGCATGTTTGAGAAGAAGGTTCACTTAAAAAATTTTATCTGGAGGTTTTTTTATGATTAAAGAGGCATTGGGAATGGTGGAGACAAAAGGCTTAATCGGTGCTATTGAAGCAGCAGATGCAATGGTTAAAGCAGCAAATGTTACACTTATCGGCTATCAAAAAATTGGGTCTGGGTTAATTACCGTTATGGTACGCGGCGATGTCGGCGCAGTCAAGGCAGCGACTGATGCAGGTGCCGCTGCTGCACAAAAAGTCGGAGAGGTCATTTCTATTCATGTTATTCCAAGACCGCACTCAGAAGTGGAAGGGATTTTACCAAAGATCATTCAGGAATAAAAAATTGGAGGTGTTAATACATGGAAGAAAAATTAATTGAAAAAATCATGGAAGAAGTTATCAAAAAGGTTGGTGCTCCAAATATAGAAGTAGCTCCAAAGGTGGAAGTAGCTCGTAAGGAAAAGAAACTCTGTGGTTTAACTGAGTTTGTCGGCACTGGACGCGGAGACACAATTGGCCTTGTGATCGCCAATGTAGATTCAAGTGTTCATGAAGCAATGAAGCTTGACAAGAAATACCGTTCTATTGGTATTATTGGCGGTCGTACAGGGGCTGGTCCACAAATTATGGCAGCAGATGAAGCAGTAAAAGCCACAAATACTGAAATTTTAGCGATTGAATTGCCACGTGATACAAAGGGTGGAGCCGGTCACGGAAGTTTAATTATTTTTGGAGCGGAAGATGTGGCTGATGCCCGACGTGCCGTTGAAGTGGCGCTTAAAGAATTAGAGCGCACATTCGGTGATGTATATGGAAACGAAGCAGGTCATCTTGAATTCCAATATACCGCCCGTGCGAGCCAAGCATGCGAAAAAGCCTTTAATGCAGAACTTGGTAAATCATTCGGTCTACTCGTGGGTGCACCTGCTGCAATCGGCGTTGTCCTTGCGGATACAGCAGTAAAGGCTGCGAATGTAGATGTTATTAGCTATAGCTCACCTGCTAGTGGAACCAGTTTTACAAACGAAGTGATTTTGACATTTAGCGGTGATTCAGGTGCTGTTCGTCAAGCTCTTATAGCAGCTAGAGAAGTAGGAATCAAGTTGTTAGGTACTCTCGGAAGTGAACCTGTGACAGATACAGTTCCTTACATTTAACTTAAGGAGGTAAATCCATGAAATCCAAACGTTTTCAGGTATTAGCAGAGCGGCCAGTGAACCAAGATGGTTTTGTAGCTGAGTGGCCGGAGGTTGGCTTAATGGCGATGGATGGTCCATATGATCCTAAGCCAAGTATAAAGATTGAAAATGGCGTCATTGTTGAATTAGACGGCAAAACGAGGGATGAATTTGATTTCATCGACCGTTTCATCGCTGATTACGCTATTAATATTGAAAAAACTGAAGAAGCAATGGCGATTGATTCCGTACAATTTGCAAGAATGTTAGTAGATATTAACGTGCCAAGAGAAAAAATTGTTCCACTCACCACAGCAATGACCCCGGCAAAGCTATGTGAAGTTGTTGCCGATATGAATGTGGTTGAGTTAATGATGGCACTGCAAAAAATGAGAGCAAGAAAAACGCCTTCAAATCAATGCCATGTTACGAACGTTAAAGATAATCCTGTTCAGATTGCGGCAGATGCGGCAGAAGCTGCCTTGCGTGGTTTTGATGAACAAGAAACAACGGTTGGTATTGTTCGGTATGCTCCTTTTAATGCGCTCGGACTATTAGTTGGCTCGCAAACGGGGCGTGGTGGAATTTTAACACAATGTTCTGTGGAGGAAGCTACCGAACTTGAAATGGGGATGAGAGGACTTACCAGCTACGCCGAAACTGTTTCAGTATATGGAACTGAGCCCGTCTTCGTTGATGGTGATGATACTCCCTATTCAAAGACTTTCTTAGCATCGGCTTATGCATCCCGTGGATTGAAAATGCGCTTTACATCAGGAACTGGTTCAGAAGTGCAAATGGGCTACGCAGAAGGTAAATCTATGCTTTATTTAGAAGCTCGTTGTGTCTATATTGCCAAAGGTGCCGGTTCTCAAGGGCTGCAAAACGGTTCTATCAGCTGTATTGGTGTTCCGGGTGGCGTTCCATCTGGTATTCGTGCGGTGCTTGCAGAAAACTTGTTTACAACGATGCTCGATATGGAAGTTGCTTCTGGTAACGACCAAACCTTCTCTCATTCTGATATCAGAAGAACGGCGCGGACACTGATGCAAATGCTGCCTGGTACAGATTTTATTTTCTCAGGATATAGTTCAGTACCGAACTATGACAATATGTTTGCCGGCGCTAACTTCGATGCAGAAGATTTTGATGATTATAACGTACTACAGCGAGATTTGAAAGTAGATGGCGGCTTACGACCAGTTTCTGAAGAGGAAGTCGTTGCGGTCAGAAATAAAGCGGCAAGAGCAGTTCAATCAGTCTTTGAAGGTTTAGGGCTTCCAACGATCACAGATGAAGAAGTAGAAGCTGCAACATATGCCCATGGAAGCAAGGATATGCCGGACCGTAATATAGTAGAAGACTTAAGAGCAGTAGACAGTATGATGAAACGTGGAGTAACGGGTCTCGATGTTGTGAAGGCATTGAGCAAAGGTGGTTTTGAGGATGTTGCCGAAAACGTCTTGAATATGTTAAAGCAACGTGTTTCTGGCGACTATCTGCATACATCCGCCATCATTAACAAAGACTGGAACGTTATCAGTGCAGTTAATGATCTAAACGATTACCGAGGTCCTGGAACCGGCTATCGCATTAGTGAAGAAAGATGGGAGGAAATCAAGAATATTCCTCGTGCAATCAGACCAGAGGATGTGAACTAACTTTATTCAGCAGAAGTCTCCCACTTCCATAAGTGGCGAGATAATGTAAATTAGTATTTAAATTCAGTAGGGGTACGAACCCCGGCTGAATAAAGTTAAAGCCTCCGGCGGATGCTACAGATTTTTAAAGGTAGTTTTTCGAGCAAGCTCGAAAAAATCTGGGCACAAATACGCCAAGGCGCATTTGATCAAGGAAGGGGTTTAATCTATATGGCTATTAATGAAAAACTAATTCGTGAAGTCATTGAAGAAGTATTATTGAGCTTAAAAGTCGAAAATCAACAACCCGAAATCATTGCCGGTCCAAAACCATCATCTGTAATAAATGCTATCCAAGGATTAGAACTAACGGAAACTGGCATTGCTACAGTAGGAGCAAGAAAAGATGAGGTTGTTGTTGCCCTTGCTCCTGCTTTTGGAATACACCAGACAAAAACGATTGTTAAAGTACCCCACAATGAAGTTCTAAAAGAAGTAATCGCAGGAATTGAAGAAGAAGGCTTAACTGCACGTGTTATTAGAGTGTACCATACATCTGATGTTGGCTTTGTTGCCCACCAAGCAGCCAAGATAAGCGGCTCAGGAATTGGGATTGGTATTCAATCAAAAGGAACAACGGTTATTCATCAAAAGGATTTGCAACCATTAGCTAATTTAGAGCTTTTCCCGCAGGCGCCGTTATTAGATTCAGATACATTCCGGGCGATTGGGAAAAATGCGGCTAAATATGCAAAAGGTGAATCTCCAAACCCAGTTCCGACAAAAAATGATCAAATGGCACGTCCGAAATATCAAGCAATTGCAGCGCTGCTACATATTAAGGAAACAGAGCATGTAGACCGAAATAAGAAACCAGTAGAATTACAGGTTAAATTCAATTAAGCGGAGGTGAACAGTATGAATCAACAACTCATCGAACAAATCGTAAAAGAAGTAATGGCATCAATGACTACTGGCATAGAGAGAAAAACAGCTGCACCACCTAAAACAACGACATGTGCAACAGTAGAGGCTAAGAAGGATTATCCATTAGGTGAAAAAAGACCGGACCTCATTAAAACACCTACCAATAAAAAGTTAGCAGACATCACTTTAAAAGGAGTTTTAGATGGTTCTGTAACCGCTGAGGATGTGCGGATTGCTCCGGAAACATTAATGCTGCAAGCACAAATAGCAGATTCCATGGGAAGGCATCCATTAGCACAAAATTTCCGCAGAGCAGCGGAACTTATCGCTGTGCCGGATGCCCGCATTCTTGAAATCTATAACGCTTTAAGACCCTACCGTTCTACTAAAGAAGAGCTGGAAGCAATTGCTGATGAATTAGAAAAAAAATATAACGCAAAAATGAATGCTGACTTAGTACGTCAAGCTACAGAAGTATACGAACAAAGAGATAGATTAAAAAAGGAATAATAAATTTTTTGTGATTTCAGGAGGCAAAATCAATGAAATTGGTAGCAGGAGTGGATATTGGAAATGCCACGACAGAAGTTGCGATCGCGAATGTAACGGATGATTATCGAGTTACATTTTTAGCCAGTGACTTTGTGAGCACTACAGGGATTAAAGGTACCCGGCAAAATATCCATGGCGTCCTTGTTGCTATTAAACAAGCTCTCAACAAAATTAATCGACAAATTGAAAATTTAGATCTTATTCGTATAAATGAAGCAGCGCCTGTAATTGGGGATGTGGCAATGGAAACAATCACGGAAACCATCATTACCGAGTCAACGATGATTGGCCACAATCCTACTACACCAGGGGGCATGGGTCTAGGCATTGGAACAACCATTAATATTGTTGAATTAGAGAACGCCGATAATGAAGAAGATTATATTGTCCTAATTGATAGCAGCATTGATTTTACTACAGCCGCAGAATTAATTAATGGCGCCTTGGACAAAGGGATTAATATAAATGGTGCTATTGTGCAAAAAGATGATGGCGTGCTTATTAATAATAGAATTAAAACGAAAATTCCAATTGTTGATGAAGTAAATCTTTTGGAGAAGGTACCAATTGGAATGAAAGCAGCCATTGAAGTAGCACCACCGGGTGGTGTTGTAGAGATTCTTGCTAATCCTTATGGAATAGCTACTGTTTTTGAATTATCCAGTGACGAAACAAAAATGATTGTCCCCATTGCCAGGGCACTCATTGGAAATCGTTCGGCTGTTGTTATAAAGACACCTAAAGGAGATGTCAAGGCTAGAAGCATCCCTGCAGGTAAGATTCATGTTATTGGGAAAAGAAGAGTAACAGTTGATGTAGATGAAGGTGCCGAAAAAATGATGCATGCAATGACTAATGCTGCACCAATTGAGGATATCAAAGGTGAGGCAGGAACAAATGCCGGCGGTATGCTTGAACGGGTTAGACAGGTTATGTCTGAGTTAACAAAGCAACAGCCCGATGATATAAAAATCCAGGATCTGTTAGCCGTTAATACCTTTATTCCGCAAAAGGTTAAAGGCGGTCTGGCTGAAGAGTTTTCTATGGAAAACGCAGTTGGAATCGCAGCGATGGTTAAGGCTGATAAATTACAAATGCAAATGATTGCGGATGAACTTCGTTCAAGGATCAATGTCAAAGTAGAGGTTGGCGGCGTTGAGGCTGATATGGCTATTCGTGGTGCTCTTTCCACTCCTGGAACAAATGTGCCAATCGCCATTGTAGACATGGGGGCAGGCTCCACAGATGCATCCATTATCACTAAATCAGGCAAAACGACATCTGTCCATTTGGCCGGTGCAGGGGATATGGTAACAATGCTGATCAACTCCGAATTAGGTCTTGATGACATTGCTTTAGCAGAAGATATCAAAAAATATCCATTGGCAAAAGTTGAAAGCCTATTCCATATTCGTCATGAGGATGGAACGGTGCAATTCTTTGAAAGGCCGCTCGAACCCCATGTGTTTGCCAGAGTTGTGATATTGAAGGAAGGTACCATGATTCCGATACCAGGTCAGCATTCGGTCGAAAAGGTGAAGATTGTTAGACGCGGGTCGAAGGAGAAGGTTTTTGTTACAAATGCACTTCGGGCACTGACTATGGTGGCTCCAACCGGCAATATTCGGGAAATGGAATTTGTTGTGTTAGTTGGCGGATCTGCGTTGGACTTTGAAATTCCGCAACTGGTCACAGATGCTTTGTCACAATATAGCATCGTTGCCGGCAGAGGGAATATAAGAGGGACAGAGGGTCCACGAAATGCGGTTGCAACAGGATTAATTTTAGCTCTAGGCGAAGGGGGAGGACTCCAGTGAAAATAAACAGTGGAAATGAGACGCAGGCAATTCATGTTTATTTTAATGAACAGCTGAATGACCCTTTCCTATTTCAATCATTACTGAATGGAGTCGAAGAAGAAGGGGTCCCCTCTTTTGTAAAGGAAAAGCTTGAAAAATCAGCGTTGGAATTGAGTTATCAAGCTGCTTTAGAATCCACCTTGGGTGTTGGAATCGGCATTGGTGAGGATAGCCAAGTCATTCTTCATTATACAAAGCTGGCCAAAAGCCAACCGCTTTTTAATATAAATCTCAAGGAAACATACAAGCAAAGGGTTTTAGGAGCCAATGCTGCAAGACTGGTAAAAGGAATTCCATTTAAGTCATTTGAAGAAGCCAAAGAAGAAATAAACGAACGTATTCATATACAGGAAGAGGCAATAACAAAAGAAGATATAGCTACTATTGTCGCTATAGTTGTTAAACTGCTCCAGGAAATGAAATAGAGGGGGTGAACGATTCGTGCAAGCATTAGGAATGATTGAAACGGTTGGTTTAGCAGCAGCAATTGAAGCTGCAGACACTGCGGTGAAATCAGCCAACGTTGCTCTAGTTGGATATGAACTGACCAAGGGTGGAGGAATGGTAACAGTTAAGTTCGAAGGTGATGTTGGTGCTGTGAAAGCCGCTGTTGAAGCAGGGGTAATCGCTGCGGAGAGGATTGGAAAGGTCTTTAGCAAACATATCATCCCCAGACCAGGCAATGGGGTCGATAAGGTTGTTTATTCAAACGAAACAGTCGGCCAAGGTAATCCATATAAAGAACATAAGCCAAATACGGTTGAACATTCCACTTCGTTGGGGCTGGCTGAAGTAAAGGGGGTACCCTCACTGGAAGATACCGCATCTGATTTTAATGCTGAAGTTCCTGAAGAAGCTCTATTAACTGATAAGCAAATCATGGAAGAGAATCAGAGTTTCCTTGAGGATGCCGGTGAAGCGGATGAAGAGCGAAATGGTTTAATAGAAGTATGCAATATTTGTAATGATCCTAAATGTCCGCGAAGAAAAGGGGACTTAAAGTCAACTTGTATTCATTATAAAAAACTAAGGAGGAATGCCCAATGAATGATGCACTAGGAATGATAGAAACGAAAGGATTAGTAGCTGCGATTGAGGGAGCTGATGCTATGACTAAAGCTGCAAATGTAACCCTAATCGGCTATCAACAAATTGGCTCGGGTCTTATTACTGTGATGGTAAGAGGCGATGTGGGTGCTGTAAAAGCAGCTGTAGATGCCGGTGCTGCTGCTGCCGAAAGAGTCGGCAAAGTTGTATCTGTTCATGTAATTGCTAGACCGCATTCAGATGTTGAAAGAATACTCCCATCTATATCTGAAAAATAGTTAGTAAACAGGGAGGACTTAAAATGTATGACCAGGCTACACAAGAAAAGATTATTAAGGAAGTTCTGACCAGGCTGCTAGTGTTTGAAGAACAACCCTATGTACCTATCGGAGTCTCCAATCGCCATATTCATTTAAGTCAACAAGACTTAGAAACTCTTTTTGGAAAAGGCTATCAGTTAACGAAAATGAAAGAGTTGATGCAACCGGGACAATTCGCAGCAGAGGAAACAGTTACGATTGTTGGTCCTAAAGGTGAAATAAAAAATGTCAGGATATTGGGACCCGTTCGAAAAAACACCCAAGTGGAGGTATCCTTAACAGACGGCTATAAGCTTGGTGTTCGGGCTCCGATTAGGGAGTCTGGAAGAACTGTTGGTACACCAGGTATTCTTTTAAAGGGACCAATAGGTGACGTGGAATTAAAAGAAGGAGTCATTGGGGCGCTTCGTCATATCCATGTACCGCCAGAATTTGCGCGGAAATTCCAACTGAAAGATAAGGATATGGTAGAAGTAGAAGTGGGGAGAGAAAGAAAAACCATTTTTAGCAACGTTTTAATCCGTGTTTCGGACAAATACAAATTGGAAATGCATGTCGATACGGACGAAGCAAATGCAGCCGGTATTAGTAATGGGGAATTAGGGAAAATACGGAAGGGCCAAGATGAACAATGTCCATAGATGCGGAGAAAATCAACAACTATATTAATAGCTTTGCAAAACTAATAAATGAGCAGCAGGCAAAGAAATATAACGGGGATTTAAAAGTTGGCGTTGACCTTGGAACGGCCAATATTGTTCTATCTGTTATAGACGAAGAGGGCAACCCGGTCGCCGGAGCTTCTTATCCTGCATCTGTTGTCAAGGATGGACTCGTTGTCGATTATGTGGGCGCAGTGAAAATCGTGAAAGAGCTTAAAAATCGAGTAGAGGATTTGCTTGATACGACACTGACCCATGCTGCAACAGCTGTGCCACCCGGAACAATTGGAGGCAACATGAAGGCGATTTCTAATGTAGTGGAAGCCGCTGAGCTGGAAGTTACGAATGTAATTGATGAACCTACTGCTGCAGCAACGGTACTAGGTGTCACTGACGGAGCTGTGGTTGATGTTGGTGGAGGGACAACGGGCATAAGTATTTTAAAGAATGGAGAAGTCATCTATACAGCCGACGAGCCTACGGGAGGAACTCATATGAGCTTAGTGGTGGCTGGTCATTATAAGGTTTCTTTTGCTGAGGGAGATGCATTAAAAATGGACCCAGCCAGACAGGGTGAAGTTTTTTCCATTATTAAACCTGTTGTTGAAAAAATGGCTTCGATTGTCAAAAGACATACTCGAGACTTTGATGTAGATAAAATCTATGTGGTAGGGGGAGCAAGTTGCTTTGATGAATTTGAAGACGTTTTTTTCAAAGAAATTGGCATTGAAACGATAAAGCCTGCACATCCTCTCCTTATCACTCCGTTAGGCATTGCACTAAACAGTTTGAAATGAGGTGAAAGATTTGAACGCTGAGGAATGGCTGAACAGTATAGTGGAAGAAGTGCTTAAGCGTTTGCAGAAAAGAATGAAAAGGGCAACCGTCCTTTTTACAGGCGGAGCTATTGGCTTTCCCGAGGCTTTGCAGCAAATAAAGCTATTGCAGGACAATGGCTGGGACTTAAACATTTTGCTATCCAATAGCGCTGAGTATGTTCTTACACCTCATTTGATAAAGGAACAGCTTGGAACTTCTAGAGTGTATGTTGAAAAAGAAATAAAGGAATTAAGTTCATTTTACGAGGGAGTCAGTGCCTTCATTGTACCCACATTAACGTTAAATACGGCGGTAAAGATAGCATTGGGCATCGCTGATACGATGGCGACCAATCTTGCTTCGAACATGATTATGCAGGGGATTCCGTTCATTGCAGCAAAGGATTCCTGTGATTTGCAAAATCCAATCAGATCGGATTTAGGATTAAATAAAGCACCAAAGGCATATTTAGATAAAATGGGTGAACACCTTCGAACTTTGGAAAGCTACGGCGTAAAGCTAGTAGACGCAAAAAATTTATACCAAGCTGTTCAGATGAATGTCTTTACTTTCTCCAATCAAAAAAATCAAGCACCGGAATCGAATAAGCAAATCTATGAAGATAAGAAAAAAGTTCTTACAAGAAATGATATTGTCGAAGCAAGGCAGAAGGAAATGATTTTAAAAATTCCATCTACAACCATATTAAGTCCTCTTGCTCTTGAGGCAGCTAGGGAGCTTAGAGTAAAGATCATTCGAGAATAATGGGGCTGGTGATAAAGATGTACATCGGAATAGTTGTTGGTAGTGTCGTCGCTACGCGAAAAAGTGATGAACTGGTAGGGAAAAAGCTTCTTATTGTACAAAAGGTGAATCCAAAAGATGAGAGCCTCGGAACACTTGAAGTTGCTGTGGACTCTGTTGGTGCAGGAAAAGGGGAATATGTTCTTGTAACACAAGGAGAACCGGCAATGTATGTATTCGAAACCTCTACTTCCTGCATAGATGCCGCCATTATTGGCATTGTTGACTCAATGGAAGTTAGTTAAGGGGGGACGTTGAATGGCGATTTACACAAAAAAAGGTGATAAAGGTGAAACAGGGCTTCTTGGTGGAAGCCGAATTTCCAAGGATAGCCTAAAGGTATCTTGCTATGGAACTTTAGATGAAGCAAATGCTGCCCTAGGCATTGCGTACTCACAAATAGACAATAGTGAAATTAAGGGTATTATTAGGAAAATTCAAAAGCAGCTTTTTGTTGTAGGGGCGGAGTTAGCCAGTGATGAAAGAGGCAAGAACCTCTTGCAGGATAAAGTAAGTAAAAGCGACATTGCCGGACTTGAAGAAGTCATTGATAAGTTCGAACAAAAACTTGGTCCACTTCATGAATTTATTATTCCGGGTGATACTATTGCTTCGGCTAACCTTCACTTGTCAAGAGCGATTATTCGTAGAGCGGAGAGATTGATTGTTGAGCTTGCTAAGGACTCCTCAATCCGCGATGAGGTTATGCAATATGTAAACCGCTTATCAGATAGCTTGTTTATGCTAGCTCGAGCCGAGGTTCATTATAGTCTTCTTGAAGACATCAAAAATAAGGTAATAGAGAAATTAGTGGCTCAAAAAGGAAAGGCCACAAGTATGACACTGGAATTAGCCTTTAAAATGGCTCAGGCTGCAGAAAGAAAGGCGGCGGAAATGGGCGTACCCATTGTTTTTTCTGTAGTAGATGCAGCAGGTAATATTATTTTATTACATCGTATGGAAGAGTCTTTATTAGCAAGTTTGGAGCTTTCACCAAACAAGGCCTATACAGCAGTGGCACTAAAAATGGCGACACATGAACTTGTTCCCGCCATTCAGCCTGGAGCAGAACTTTACGGAATTCAACTGTCAAACCAAAACAAAATAGTTACTTTCGGGGGAGGATATCCGCTTAAAATCAATCAGCATATTATCGGTGGTATCGGCGTTAGCGGAGGAACTGTTACAGAAGATATGCTCATTGCTACAGAAGCGTTAAAATTATTTGAGAAAGAGGGAACTTACATTGGCTGTTGAAGCGAAAGCAATTGAAGAAATCGTTAAAAAAATTTTAGAAGAAATGATGATAAAAAAAGATGCATGTATTACTGGATATGGAATATTCGAGGATATGAACGAGGCAATAGAAGCGGCGACTATCGCGCAAAAGGAGCTTTTGAAATTGTCGCTCGAGCAAAGAGGAAACCTTATTACCGCCATTCGAAAAGCTGCAAAGGATAATGCAGAAACCTTTGCGCAGATGGCAGTGGATGAAACTGGTATGGGCAATTATGGGGATAAAGTCATTAAAAACTTAATCGCCGCAGAGAAAACACCTGGAATCGAAGACTTAACAACGGAGGCATTTTCTGGGGACCACGGCTTAACTTTAGTCGAGCTTTCTCCGTACGGCGTTATTGGTTCGATTACGCCGACGACCAATCCTACGGAAACCGTTATTTGTAATTCAATCGGGATGATTGCGGCAGGAAATGCGGTTGTTTTTAGCCCCCATCCAACAGCAAAAAATACATCGCTCAAAGCAATTGAAGTAATTAATAAAGCGATTATCAAAGCCGGTGGTCCGCCGAACTTAATTACATCTGTTGCGAATCCAACGATCGATCAAGCAAATATCATGATGAAGCATAAAAAAATAAAATTGCTTGTTGCTACCGGTGGTCCAGGAGTTGTAAAAGCAGTGCTTTCAAGTGGGAAAAAGGCAATTGGAGCTGGTGCCGGTAATCCACCAGCGGTTGTTGATGAAACGGCTAACCTCGAAAAAGCAGCAAGGGATATCATTGATGGTTGCAGTTTCGATAATAATCTCCCTTGTACCGCTGAAAAGGAAGTCATTGTTGTTGATTCTGTTGCTGATTATTTAGTTTCTTATATGAAAAAACACGGGGCATTTCTTATTACGGATAAAGAGCAAATTCAGAAATTGACTGAACTGGTTGTTGACAACGGACACGCAAATAAGGAACTTGTAGGTAAAAGTGTTGCGCATATCCTACAGCGAATTGGCATTGAGGTACCTAGTGATGCCCGTGTTGCAATTTTAAATGTGGAAAGAAATCATCCTTTAGTAAAGGCGGAACTAATGATGCCGATTCTGCCGGTAGTACGGGTAGAAAACGTCGATGCTGCGATTGAATTAGCAGTGGAAGCCGAGCAGGGATTCCGTCATACAGCAATTATGCACTCTACAAATATTGATAATTTGACAAAGTTCTCCAAAGAAATTCAAACAACGATATTTGTAAAAAATGGACCATCTTATGCGGGAATAGGAATTGGCGGAGAAGGTTATGCAACATTTACAATTGCCGGACCTACCGGGGAGGGCTTAACCTCAGCAAAGGACTTTGCAAGAAGAAGAAAATGTGTGCTTGTAGACGGTTTATCGATCAGATAACTCGGTAGGAGGTAAACAATAAATGGATTCATTTTTTGTCGGACCAAAAGTTTACTATGGCAGTCATGCCTTAGACTTTCTGAAAGAATTACATGTCAAAAGAGCCTACATTATTACAGATAAAATGATGGTACAGCTCGGAATGGTAGACATGATCATGAATCTATTACAAGGAACGTCTTGTAAGGTGTTTGCTGATGTTGAGCCGGATCCTTCTATAGAAACAGTGAAAGCGGGTTTAAACATTTTTCTGGAATATGAGCCTGAGTTGATTATTGCTCTTGGTGGTGGCTCGCCAATTGATGCGGCAAAAGCTATTCTGCTTTTTTCTTATAAAGTAAGGGAAAAGATTTCAAGTAATCATAGTATAAAACAACCATTGTTTATAGCGATTCCAACAACAAGTGGGACCGGCTCTGAAGTAACCTCTTATTCTGTCATTACTGATATTGAAAATAATGTAAAAATTCCACTTAGAGATGAGAGATTGCTCCCGGATGTTGTGATTCTGGATGAACAGTTGACAAAAACAGTACCCCCTACCGTTACGGCAGATACCGGCATGGATACACTTACCCATGCAATAGAAGCATATGTATCTTCAGCAGCGACAGAGTTTACTGATATATTTTGCGAGAAGGCAATAAAGAATGTATTCACGTATTTATTAAGAGCTTATCGATATGGCGATGATCTTGAAGCGAGGAGGAAATTACATCTTGCTTCTTGTATGGCAGGAGTTGGGTTTACAAATGCATCTTTAGGTGTAAACCATAGCTTGGCTCATGCTGTGGGAGCCCAATTTCATCTATCACACGGCAGAAGCAATGCGATTTTACTTCCTTATGTAATTCAATTTAATGGAGGATTATGTGATGGAGGCTATCAAACTTCTAGAGCTGCTGAGCGTTATACAGAGATTTCTAGATTTCTTGGTCTGCCTTGTTCAACTCGTGAAGAGGGGGTGGTTAGTCTTTCAACGGCTATTAGGGTCTTAAATAGTAAATTGGGTATTCCGCTGACTTTTCAGGCTTTAAACATTGAAGAACGCTTATATGTGGGAAAAATCCCCGAACTAGTAGAAAGTGCACTGCAAGATATATGTACAACGGGCAACCCTATAACAGTAAGTGAGGCAGATTTCGTAAACCTCTTAAACTGGGCTTATAAGGGAAATGAATTGAAATAAAAGTTTTATAGATTAGGGTGATCGAAACTTGAGTCTTTTAGATACAGTCAAAGAATCCGGCATTATTGGAGCAGGTGGTGCCGGATTCCCTACTCATGTGAAACTGGCGGCAAAAGCAGAATATATACTTCTTAACGGCGCTGAATGTGAACCGCTGTTAAGAGTCGATCAGCAATTGATGGAACTATATCCCGATGAGGTCATTAAAGGTTTTGAAGCTGCCAGAAGGCTTGTAGGGGCAAGGAAGGCGCTGATTGGCATTAAAGGAAAGCATCAAGAAGTCATTTCTATTCTAAAAAAACGAATTGATGTACTGCAAGTAAGTGGCTTAATTGAAGTCAGAGAGCTTAAGGATATTTATCCGGTAGGTGACGAGCAGGTTTTGGTATATGAGTTGACGGGGAGAATTGTTCCAGAAGCGGGAATTCCACTTCAGGTTGGATGTGTCGTTATTAATACAGAAACAGCGTTAAATATTTACCGTGCTTCCCAAAATGAGCCTGTTACCGAAACATATATAACTGTTGCAGGAGATATACCTAACCGCTTAACCGGAAAGGTGCCAGTGGGTACACCTATCATAGATGTATTAAAGCTAAGCGGTATCGAAAGCTTTGATGATTATGCCATTATCGATGGCGGTCCGATGATGGGAAACGTCATGAACAGCTTAGATGGATATGTAACCAAAAAAACAAAGGGATTTATCATCTTAAAAAAACAGCATAATCTTATTAAAAGGAAAACGCTCAGCATGAAACAGTCATTGCGAGTTAATAAGACCTGTGAGCAATGCCGCATGTGTACTGATATGTGCCCTCGTTATTTACTTGGTCATGACATGCAGCCACATAAGATGATTAGATTGGTAAATTACGGAATAGACATTGTTGAAGACCAGAAGATGGCCTCGCTTTGCAGTCAGTGTAATTTGTGTGAGTTATTCGCATGTCCAATTGATATTTATCCACGGACTGCCAATCTGTATCTTAAACAAAAATTAGCAGAACAAAATATTCGATATAGTCCTGTTGCAACAGAATTTACCGCGCGCAAAAGTCGTGAACATCGTTTGGTTCCAAGTAAGCGCCTAATAGCGAGGTTGGGATTAACGAATTTTGATAAACCGGCTCCTTTGACGAAAGTAACAATAGAACCTGAAATTGTTTATATTGCAAAATGCCAGCATGTTGGCGTTCCGGCTATACCAGTTGTTGCAATTGGTGATTATGTGAATGCCGGACAGCTGATTGGGAAAATTCCCGAAAACAGTATGGGGGCTGCAGTTCACACCAGTATAGCTGGAACGGTTGTAGAGATTACAGATGATTATATTGCAGTAAGGAGAGACTAATCGCATATGGCAAAAGCAATTGGAATAGTTGAACTTGTAAGTATTGCGCGTGGTATCTATACTGCAGACCAGATGATCAAGGCTTCCGAAGTGGAAATTGTAACGGCTGGTTCCAGCTGCCCTGGCAAATATATTGCCATTGTCCACGGAGATGTTGCTGCAGTAAAGGAATCAATAGAAATAGGAGAACGTGTCGCAGAAGAATATTACGTTGATTCTATGATTATCCCTAATGTTAGTCCTGAGTTATTTCCGGCAATTTCTGGGGTCACAATGCCAGAGAGAATTCAAGCTGTTGGAATAATGGAGTCTTTCTCTATCGCGACGATGATCTTAGCCGCAGATGCCATTCTAAAGGCTGCCAATGTACAAGCAATTGAATTGCGTTTGGGAAATGGAATTGGCGGGAAAGCATTCTTCACATTTACCGGTAGTGTAGCAGCCGTCGAAGCGAGTATTGAAGCAGGAAAAGAAATAGCAGAAGAAAAAGGTTTACTTGTAAATGCAGAGATCATTCCATCTCCATCTGACAGACTGATACAATGTCTGCTCTAGGATGTTATGTTAAAGCAACATTTCAGAATTGTTGATTATTAAATCAATCATAAATAATTAAAGGGAATGGAGAGATGAAAATGTCAGTTATTTGTTTTGCTGCACCGAGCAGGTATATTCAAGGAAAAGGTACACTAAATGATATTGGTCAATATGTAAAAGTACTAGGTCAAAAACCACTTATAATTTCTGGCGGTACTTCATGGAAAGTCACTGGGGAGACTATCCGCGAAAGTTTAAAATCAGTGGGCCTTGATTTCCATTATGATCAGTTTAACGGTGAGTCTTCTATGAATGAAATCAATCGTTACGTGGAAATGGGGAAAGCAAATTTGGTAGATTTGGTCATTGGTGTTGGTGGGGGTAAAGTTCTAGATACAGCTAAAGCTGTTGCCGATGGACTGAATGTAAAAGTAGTCATCGTTCCTAGTTTAGCTTCTACTGATGCACCAACAAGTGCGTTATCAGTAATATATACTGATGAGGGAGTTTTTGAAGCCTATAAATTCTATAACAAAAACCCTGATCTTGTGCTTGTCGATACTGCGGTTGTGGCAAAAGCGCCTGCGAGATTATTTGCATCAGGTATTGCAGACGCCATGGCCACTTGGGTTGAAGCAAGAGCAACATTAAACAGTAACAGTTCAGCAATGGCTGGTGGCAAAGTAAGTATTGCAGCAAGGTCAATTGCACAGGCTTGTGAAGAAACATTGTTTAAGTATGGGATACCTGCCTACAAAGCTGTACAAAAAGGCGTCGTGACAAGTGCTGTTGAAGCAGTTGTTGAGGCGAATACATTGCTATCAGGCATCGGTTTTGAAAGTGGTGGCTTAGCAGGAGCCCATGCCATTCATAACGGTTTTACAGTGCTGAATGGGGATATTCATCATTTAACACATGGTGAAAAGGTTGCTTATGGTACTCTTGTTCAGCTAGTATTAGAGTTACATCCAGCAGAAGAGCTATATAAGTATATTAACTTCTATAAAGAATTAGGGCTACCAACAACATTAAGAGAATTACATTTAGATAATGTATCGTATGAAGAGTTACTAAAGGTGGGAAAAGCTGCAACACAAGAAGGCGAAACAATGGGTAACCTTTCGCCGGAAATTACAGCCGAGGACGTTGCAAATGCGATTATAGCTGTGGATCAATTGAGTAAATAAGTAGGGAAACTATAAAAAGGAAGGGTATCCATACCCTTCCTTTTTAACTTCTTCGATAGAGGTTTTTTCTTATTCCTCCTACAAAATCAGCTTGAGATTGCTTATAATTGAAAAGTTAAACTTAAACTTAGGAGTTGGATCTGTAACTATGAATAAAAAAGATGTAGCAGATATTCGAAAACAATTTAAGCTTAATAATAATCGAATGAAAATCAAAGATATCTTTAATGTATATGTTATGAAGGAAAGCAGTGAGATTTATCATCAAGAAAGTAAGCCGTTTCAAATGCTGGAGCAAGAACAGCAGGAGTTATTCCTGAGCAACTTCAAAAAGGTTCTTACAGGACAATTGGATGTGAAATTGTTTGAATTAAAGTTTCAACGTGAAGCCGAGGACCATACACAGCTTCTTCTTTATGATGGTTTGCAAGCGGGTGATGTAGAGGACTGGAAGGCACAAATGCTAGTAATCGTCGAGAAAATGTTTAAAAGTGCACAGCATACGGAAGATATGGTTGCAACCTTCATTCGCTGCGAATATTTTAAACCTACGAAAAAGAAAAATGAAGAAGCAGAAGTGAGTGAACAGGACGAAGTTTACTCTCATCAATTCATTCTCTGCAGCATCAATAAAACGATGCAGCCGAAAAAGACGCTTATGTTTGATTATGTGGAGAGAGTATTTAAATATAGTGTAATCGTAGATCCAATCATTAACCTTGCTTCACCAGTCGCAGGCTTTTTGTTTCCATGCTTCACTGATAATTCAGCAGATGTCAATCACATTTTGTACTGTGCTGAAAAAGCAAATCAACCTGATGAGGATTTTATCGAGAATGTATTGAATGGTGAAGAGATTATAACCGCGCAAGAGGATAAAGCGATTTTCGAAGAAATCGTCAAACAAGTCGTCGGGGACCAAGTTGACGCGTCAACCCTTGCAAATGTTTATGAAGAAATTAACCGCATCATTGATGAAAATGAAGAGGAAGAAACGCCAAAATTGGACTACAAAGACGTTGAACGCGTTTTAAAGGTGAGTGGAGTAGAGGATGTTAATACGGAAAAAGTAGAAACAGCTTTTCAAAAAGTCATTGATGATGAAAAGCACGAATTTAAAGCAAGCAGTATCGTCCCAAATTATAATACGAAATCGATTAAAATCCAGACTAAGGTCGCAAATATTTCAATCAGCCCTCAAGATTTGAAGTATGTTAAACAAGTCAACTATAGCGGTAAGCGTTGTTTACTAATTGAAGTGGATGAAGATACGGTGATTGAGGGCTTTACATTGATTCCGGAAACATTTTAAAAGTTGTTCAATGGCCCATTGAACGTGCCCGAAACACGAGAAAAAACCTAAAATGGGCATGTTTCATTATAGACAGCCCCTATTGAGCCAATTGTTGTTCAAACTCAGCGTCTTGCTCAAATGCTTGAAGTATTTTATTTTTAATTTCCTCATACAAAATAGGAGCATAAAGGGACCCAACTGTGAGAAATCTGTCTTTTCGAGAATCATACACAGCGATGGATCGAATGGTCCAATCGCTTTCCTTTTCTAAAGTAGCTTTAAATAAACGACAATACTTCGGCTCATGCATATTTTCGAAGCAAACCTCAAGTATTGTCCGTTGTTCGTCCTTTTGAACCTTTGTAATAAATATATTTTTCATTTCTATGTATGTAGACATGGCTAAGAATCTCCTTTATCAGCGAGGATATTCCTACTATTTCCATGTGCACTGCTAAATATAGCATCTTGAATAGATCATCTTCAAAATAGTTATCTTAAGACTAAGGAGATGATCAATATGTCACGTAATAGTGAAAGTCAACGTACGCAGGCAACTCCACATTTTGATGGGGAAGCGGAAAGCATCATTAACGGTCCTTTAAGAAGTGCTTCCATTGATCCGTTTGCACCGTTTTATAGAAAACATCATCCCAGTACTGAATCTCAGCTTTTGTCAAGTTAAAATTTCAAAGACGATTACAATAATGCACATACTATTTTTAAAAAAATCTAGACTTATTTTGGATGTGGACAGAGTTTATCCACAGCTCAGAGATGTGGTGGATAACTTCAACAAATTCCGACATAATGGGTTCCGTAGGTGTTCATAAAAATTGTGGATAATTCGATATTTTTCTGTGGATAATGTTAATAACTTTGTGGAGTGCCTGAAAAAAGTGAGTTTATCTGTGAATAACACTGTGGATAGTGTGAATACATAAAAAAAATACCCACATCTGGAAGAAATGGATTTGACAAAATTCCACAAGAAAAAACGTCCAGAAGAATTTTCTCTGAACGTTAATCCTGTAGAGTTTCCCATTCTTCCATCAAGAGTTCGAGATGGTCATGATATTTTTCGTTTTCACTAGTTAACTTGGCTGCCTTCTCATAGTCTTGATAAACTTCAGGGTCACATAATAGTTCATCATTTTCAGCGACTTTCATTTCAATTTGTTCAATTTGTTGTTCGATCTCTTCAATTCGACGTAGGCGCTGGCGATCTTTTCTTTTCTGTTCTTTGTCTTGTTCATATTTTGCCTTGTCCGATTCCGGTGGAGTTGTTTGCACCACTTTTGATGAGGATTGTCCTTCATTTTCAAGCTGTGCCAATTCTTCCATTTCCGCTTTTTTATTCACATAATAATCATAATCACCCAAGTACGACTCCAGTCCTTCTGTGGATAACTCAATCACTCTTGTAGCCAACCGATTTATAAAATAACGGTCATGAGATACAAACAGAATCGTTCCAGGGTAATCGATTAAAGCATTTTCTAGTATTTCTTTGCTATCCAAATCCAAGTGGTTCGTCGGCTCATCGAGAATTAATAGATTTGCCTTCTGCATCATCAGTTTGGCGAGTGCTAATCTTGCCTTTTCACCGCCACTTAGCGAAGAGACTATTTTTAAAACATCATCACCACTAAATAAAAAATTCCCTAATATCGTTCGAATTTCTTTTTCCTGTCTTAATGGATATTCATCCCATAGTTCATGTAAGACTGTTTTATTGGAAGTCAAGTTTGCCTGCTGCTGGTCATAATAGCCAATCGTAACATTGGACCCGTAGTTGATCGTGCCAGTAAGGATCTCAAGCTGCTTAGTAATCGCCTTAAGCAATGTGGACTTTCCAATTCCATTCGGCCCAACTAAGGCAACACTTTCTTCACGCTTAAGCCCGAAGGATACGTTTGTAAGAATCGGCTCCTTTCCTTGATAGGAAACGGTTAAAGAATCCACCATTAACACATCGTTGCCGCTTTGTCTTTCAATATCAAAGGAAAATGAGGCTGACTTTTCATCTCCAAGTGGGCGGTCCATTACTTTCATTCTTTCAAGCTGCTTCCTACGGCTTTGTGCCCGTTTTGTTGTTGACGCTCTTGCAATATTTTTTTGGACGAAATCCTTTAATTTTGCAATTTCCTCTTGTTGCTTTTCGAAAGACTTTAGTTCCTGCTCGTAAACGGCTGCACTTTGCTCTAAATATTTACTATAGTTTCCTACATAGCGGCGACAATTCGTCCGTGATAATTCATAGACTTGAGTCACAACTTTATCTAGAAAATAGCGGTCATGGGAGACGATTAGTAGAGCACCAGGATAACCTTGCAAATATTGTTCAAGCCAGCCCAGCGTTTCAATATCCAAATGGTTCGTCGGTTCATCAAGAATTAATAAATCCGGCTTTGTTAAAAGCAGCTTAGCCATTGCCAAGCGGGTTTTTTGACCGCCGCTTAAGGTTGCAATCGCTGTCGAATAATCAAAATCACCGAAATTAAGCCCATGTAAAACCGTTCGGATGTCAGCTTCATACTGATAGCCGCCTTCATCCTTGAAGGTTACTTGCAGTTCGTCGTATTCTTTTAATAATTTTTCGTATTTTTCGGTATCATCTAAATAGGAAGGATCACCCATTTTTGTTTCCAGTTCACGCAGCTTCTTTTCTTTTATTTGAAGATGGTGAAAAACAGTCAACATTTCATCCCAAATAGAAAGACTAGATTCCAAGCCGGTATCTTGAGCAAGATAACCGATCATTAAATTTTTTGGCTTAATGATTTCGCCGCCATCATACGACATTTGTTCTGAGATAATTTTCAATAAAGTAGATTTCCCTGCTCCATTTCTTCCAACTAGAGCAATTCTATCTTTTGATTGTACTTCTAATTTAATATTAGATAAAATAAGATCAGCACCATAATATTTCGTAAGTTGGTTGACTTGAAGTAGTATCATATCGGTTCACCTCTTCAAATCATAGTTTAGCTTATACAATGTCAAACGAGCAACAAATCTCCTTTTTTGACAAAAATAAATATCATCCTAAACTTTTTTGTATTAAAATATGTGTAAGTCGGGAGATGAATGAAGAATGTCCTTTACTCATTTTAATGAAGAAGGCCGTGCGAAAATGGTCGATATCACTGAAAAAAATGAAACTACTCGTACTGCCATTGCCCATTCTAGCATACAAGTAAATGAAGAAATCTATACAAAAATAAAAGAAAATAAAATGAAAAAGGGCGATGTATTAGCTGTTGCTCAAGTAGCCGGAGTGATGGCAGCCAAGAAAACATCCGAATGGATTCCGATGTGTCATCCATTGATGCTAAAGGGTGTGGATATTTCTTTTTCATGGGAAGAGAAAGCCCCTGAGTATATTTTACATATCGAAACAACTGTTAAAACAAAGGGAAGCACAGGTGTCGAGATGGAGGCTTTAACAGCAGCAACTGCTACAGCGTTAACGGTTTATGATATGTGTAAAGCCGTAGATAAAGGAATGATTATTGGCCGAACATATTTAGTTGAGAAAACTGGAGGAAAAAGCGGAGATTTTCGGAGAAAGGAAAATATTGATTAAGGAGAACGGGGGTATGGTATGTCTTTTGATAAAAACAAAATACCGCAAGCGACTGCTAAACGCTTGCCGTTATATTACCGGTTTATAGCGAATTTACATGCTTCAGGGAAACAGCGTGTTTCCTCAAAAGAATTAAGTGATGCGGTAAAAGTAGACTCAGCCACAATTCGCCGTGATTTTTCTTATTTTGGTGCCCTTGGTAAAAAGGGTTATGGGTACAATGTCAATTATTTATTGTCCTTCTTTAGGCAGACGTTAAGCCAAGATGAAGTGGTGAAGGTGTGCTTAATCGGGGTAGGAAATTTAGGAACCGCCTTTTTGCATTATAATTTTATGAAAAACAATAATTCCAAAATTGTGATGGCATTTGATGTTGACCCAGCGAAAGTCGGCACAGATATCGGAGGTGTTCCAGTTTATCATTTAGATGATTTAGAAAGCAAAATCACAGGTGAATTGGAAGTTGCCATTTTAACCGTTCCTGTACAGGTATCCCAGCCAATAACGGACCGCCTCGTTACGTCAGGAATAAAAGGAATTTTGAATTTTACACCAGCAAGACTGAATGTCCCGGAAGATATTAGAATTCATCATATTGATTTAGCAGTTGAGTTGCAGTCATTAATTTATTTTTTAAAACATTACCCATTAAGTTAATAATTTTATGGGTTGCCCCGGAAAGTTTGCTCAAAAGTACACATGGAAAAACGGCTATCTCTATTTTGAGGCAGCCGTTTTATGATTTTCTTTTTTTAATCATTCTTTTATATAAAATAAATCGAATAGCTGTTGAAAAGTCGAAGGTTGCAATCATCATTAACAGTATCGTAGAAAAGTTCCAAATTGTCTCTTTAGCGCTTTGGATCGCTAAATATGTAAAGAGAGCACCCATCGCCCCATAAATGAGTGCCATTGTATAAGGTGAAGTTCTCATTGTAAAAACCCTCCAACGAAGCTTTGCACCTGTTCATATTGCTTCTGCAGCTTCTCCATATCATCTGCAAATAGGATGCGTACCAACACAACAAAGGTATTCATGGAGACGTGGGCAACAATCGGAACCAGAATTCTTTTTGTTTTAACATAAAGAAAGGAAAACACAAGCCCCATTGCTGTATAGATGATGATATGTGTAAAGTCAAAATGGACAGCTGCAAAAATTAAAGAACTAATGATAGCGGCAATCCAAAAGTTAAATCTTGTATATAAACTGCCAAAGATAATCTGCCGAAAAATAATTTCTTCGAAAATTGGCCCTACTACTGAAGTAACAATAATAAAAATCGGTGTTTGCATCGCGATTTCTACTAAAATCTCTGTGTTTTCAGAGCCCATTTTGATTCCAAGTATCATTTCAATTTGTGCAGCAATAACCTGTGCTAAAAACGCTAAAAAGATCCCGGAAATCGCCCAGCCTGCTGCACGAGTTCTTGATACTCGATTGTTAGTATTATGACGGGCTTTGATGTCTGGCAATAACAACAAAATAACTACTAATAAACCGCCACTAAAGCTTATGACCGTCCAAATGGCCACCGCATCATCCTTTGAGATCCCATTTCGAAGCAGCAAGTCCACACCAAACAAGATCCCCGAAAATTGTACAAAAATATACATTAATATAGTAAGCAAGTATCTGCTTTTCAATGTTATACCCCTTTATGTTTAATCAGATGAACCACTCTTGTATTTTAACATAATTATTTTAAAACCAATAAAAAGATGATTGGTTTTTCAACATTTCGTTAATAATGTTCAGGGAGGTTAATTTTTACAAAAAAAATATAGTTTTTACTTGCAAAAATCTAGTTAATTATTTATTATAATAAATGTGTTAGCACTCAGCATTAATGAGTGCTAATAATTAAAATACTTAAAATTTATCTTAGGAGGGTGTTTCACTTGTTAAAACCATTAGGTGATCGTGTTGTTATTGAGCTTGTTGAAGCAGAAGAAAAGACTGCAAGCGGTATTGTTTTACCAGACACTGCGAAGGAAAAGCCGCAAGAAGGTCGTGTTGTAGCTGTAGGAACTGGCCGTGTATTAGATAACGGTGAGAAAGTTGCTTTAGAAGTTAAAGAAGGCGACCGCATCATTTTTTCTAAATACGCTGGTACAGAAGTGAAATATGAAGGTAAAGAATATTTAATTATTCGCGAGAATGATGTTTTAGCAATTGTTGGCTAAGTGGTCTTGAACGCGGAATGATAGAGTTACGAAGTGTGCAAAGACCCACTTTACTTTCATTTTTCGTGAGATAGATCTACTAGTCTTTTTACATAGTAGATCACCCTTGTCTAATAGAATTAATAAAAAAAATCAGAATCCTGCTGATTAATAATTTTGAGGAGGTACTACTTAAATGGCTAAAGAAATTCAATTTAGTGAAGATGCTCGTCGTGCGATGCTACGTGGTGTAGACGCATTAGCAAATGCAGTTAAAGTAACACTTGGACCTAAAGGACGTAACGTTGTATTAGAGAAAAAGTTCGGTTCTCCATTAATTACAAATGATGGTGTAACAATCGCAAAAGAAATCGAATTACCAGATGCATTCGAAAACATGGGTGCAAAATTAGTTGCTGAAGTAGCTAGCAAAACAAATGACATTGCTGGTGACGGTACTACGACTGCAACTGTTCTTGCTCAAGCATTAATTCGCGAAGGCTTAAAGAACGTAACTGCTGGTGCGAACCCAATGGGCATCAAAAAAGGGATTGAAAAAGCAACTCAAGCTGCTGTTGAAGAATTAAAAGCGATCTCTAAGCCAATCCAAGGTAAAGAATCCATCGCTCAAGTTGCAGCGATTTCAGCTGACAATGATGAAGTAGGTCAATTAATTGCTGAAGCAATGGAGCGCGTTGGTAACGACGGCGTTATCACAATCGAAGAATCTAAAGGCTTTACAACTGAATTAGAAGTAGTAGAAGGTATGCAATTTGACCGCGGCTACTCTTCACCATACATGGTAACAAATTCAGAAAAAATGGAAGCTGTTCTTGAAAACCCATATATCTTAATCACTGATAAGAAAATTGCTAGCATTCAAGAAATCTTACCAGTATTAGAACAAGTAGTTCAACAAGGTAAGCCATTATTAATGATCGCTGAGGATGTTGAAGGTGAAGCACTTGCAACATTAGTTGTTAACAAACTTCGCGGAACATTCAACGCTGTAGCTGTTAAAGCTCCTGGCTTTGGTGACCGTCGTAAAGCGATGCTAGAAGATATCGCTATCTTAACAGGTGGTCAAGTCATCACTGAAGATATCGGTTTAGATCTTAAAGCTGCAACGATTGAGCAATTAGGTCGTGCTTCTAAAGTTGTTGTAACAAAAGAAAATACAACAATCGTAGAAGGTGCTGGTGAATCTGCTACTATTTCAGGTCGTGTAAACCAAATCCGCAAACAAATGGAAGAAACAACTTCTGAGTTTGATAAGGAAAAATTACAAGAACGCTTAGCTAAACTTGCTGGTGGCGTAGCTGTAATCAAAGTTGGTGCTGCTACTGAAACTGAATTAAAAGAGAAGAAACTTCGCATCGAAGACGCTCTAAACGCTACTCGTGCAGCAGTAGAAGAAGGTATCGTTGCTGGTGGTGGTACTGCTTTAGTTAACGTATACAATAAAGTATCTGCTCTTGAATTAGCAGGTGATGAAGAAACTGGTAAAAACATCGTATTACGTGCATTAGAAGAGCCAGTTCGTCAAATCGCAGCTAACGCTGGTTTAGAAGGCTCTGTAATCGTTGAGCGCCTTAAAAATGAAGCAGTTGGCATTGGTTTCAATGCGGCAACTAACCAATGGGTAAACATGGTTGAAGCTGGTATCGTTGACCCAACTAAGGTTACTCGTTCAGCATTACAAAATGCAACATCTGTAGCTGCTATGTTCTTAACAACGGAAGCAGTAGTGGCTGACATCCCTGAAAAAGAAGCTCCTGGAATGCCTGACATGGGCGGAATGGGCGGCATGGGGATGATGTAATCCCTGCATAGCCGGGCATGAAGTTTTATAAAAAAGTAAAGACTACTCCCTATTTGGTTATAGGGAGTAGTCTGTTTTGTTGTAAATGTGCTTATTGAATAAAACTTGTAGAAAAAAGTTAAAGCCGATTCAAAATGAGGTTTAGCAAGGCGGTTAAGGAAAGCACTATATACATAGCGGATATTGTTAACCACACGGCATGTTTTTCGATATCTGCATTTGGGTCTTTAGCGACTTTTTTTATTAACAATATTAGATTTATACAAAAAACAATTGCGAAAATTGGATTTATTAGGAAACTGAATTGAATCAAAAATAATATCATAAATCACCAACTTCCCCCAAAAGTTTTACCGTTTATCTATCCTCTTAATCATCCTGAAGAGGACCAAGTCTTTATGATTGAAAATTTTTTAGCTTTTGCTTATTGCGTAAATATTTTTTACTTCAATCTAGAAAAAACATAGAATCAAATTTTTTTTGGTAGTTGATTGTATTGAATGTTTCGGTCGTTATATAGTGAGCGCCTCTTCTGTATGATAGTGATTTTTCGAGAATCACACGATACCTACGAACGAGACGCCTTCCGTTTTTACAAAAATTAAATTGTCAAGCGGGATAACAGATAGATGGATCTTAATCTCATTAAGTTCAACAAATAGTACTTGTTTTATTGGAGCGAAAGTTGAACAATTATTATAAAGGTTGCCACTTTTATATTTTGGTTTCTTGCAAGAGCCTTAAAAGCTAAGTTTAATAATTATACATTCTTTTACCACGTTTTACTTTGATAATCAGTAGTTTCATTATATTCCGTGCCAAAATAGAAGTTCATTGGTTTTAATTTACCATTATTTCTTGATAATTCAAAAACAGGGTTACTAATGTTTATTGTAAGTACCTGGTGTCCACATGTTCCATAAAGGGCTTCTGCTGGTTCATTAGATTTAGTAAATTGGAATTTTATGAACATATAATCGGAATTTACCGGATAGTCTGGTTTTGCGAGATTTTGTACTTTAGTTACACCACCTAAGAAATAATTAAATCCAGAAGACCAATTTGTAGTAGTTGCACCCTGAGATGTTGTATAGGTGTAAAAACCAGTTGCAGTACCATTAGTTACTACACCATTTTGTATAACGATACCAACAACGTCCTTCATTCTCAAAGACGGACTAGTCAGCCATGTAAAAGTTCCAGAAGCTTCAGCTGTTTTCCCGTCGCTTTTTATTTAAAGACTCGCCAAAGACGGGTATCGTGTTCACCAATCTTACGTGCAACTGCCACAACTGGCATTTCACCCATCAACGACAGTAGATGGTGTTCAAAAAGCATGGAAAATCCAGCACCTGGGCGTGCCCAATCAATGATAACGGTGCGTATTTTTCCACATGATTCACATTTAACCCTTGGCATTCTTGCATGTAGTATGGTTTGATATTGCCAGAAATCTAGGTGCCTCCAAGTACGGTCCTGATCTTGAATGTCATGAACTTTACAACCTGAGGTCCCACAATTAGGGCACGAAAATTCGGCACCTTTTCTATATTCAATATAAATGTGTAGTGTTTTCTCATCTTTAGTTAGCTCATGGTGGAAAACATACCATGGCTCAGGTATTTCCAAGGCGATTTCAAACACATTGTAATCTTCATGAAAATCTTTCATATCACTATCAGCTCCTAGGTATTTTAATAGATTAATACCTAGTATTGACAGTTATATAAGATTTTAGACTAAATACTAAATAGCGAGGAAGCAACCCATACCGCAAAAATTCCTCTTCCTCAACATAACCGCTTGCAATAGCTAGTTTTCTAGCAAACAACTGAGAAATTCTCGTAATCAACAATTATCACCTTCCACCTATTTTCCAATTTGTATTAATTCTACAACATTCAACATATTATTCAATAGATTTGGGATAAACCCCCCGAAATCGGGGATAAATTCCTGTATTTGCGGGATGAATTTGAAAAACAATTAATCTGAGAATCTGAATCGGCATTTATCCCGGAAATGTGGGGATTTATCCCGATTTTTGATGAGTTTGTCGCAAAAATATTGTAATTATTGGAATATTTTATATGATTGCAGTTGAAAGGAGGGAAATAATAAATGTTTAAATAACATACACACGTAGTTAACTACTGAATAAATTTAATTGGATTTTTGAAACAATAATTTTAATTTTTAGGGAGGATTTTATGTTTAAAAAGAAGAATGTGTTATCATTATTTATGATTTTATTTTTTGTACTAGGATTTAATAATTTATTCGCTGATGCAGCAGCAATAGAGGGCTTAAAAGAATCGCAAAAAGAACATTTGAAACAATTAGGTTTTACAGAGGAAAACATAGCATCAATGACAATTGATGAATATCAAGATTTTAAATATGCTATTCCAGCGGAGCCGTTTGTTCAAGAAGAAACATTTTATAAAGTTATTTCAAATCTCGAAGGTGAAGTAACAGGTGTTGAAGAATATAATGAAAAAGATGCTCTAAAATTGATGGAGCTGGAAGAAAGAATGATAACACCTTTTGCAATAAACACCGAAGAAACTAGTTGGATGTCTATGACTACAACTAGTACGAAACTTACGAATGGTAGAACTCTGTTGCATAATAATTTTACATGGTTAAAGAATCCTAATGTTAGTTTATCTGACATGGTTGGATTAACTTACAATGATAGTGTTGTAATCGAACCTAATACTATTAAATTCTCTTATAAATATACAGACGGTTTAGGTGAGCACACATTGGGCTATAAATCTTTGTCTAAAAATGCCCAAGGTATAGCTGCAATATTTAACTTAAAAGGAATTGGAACAAATGCGGGTACAAGTAATCATCATGGTTATATAGCAGTAGAAGTATCTAAGGGTAATACTAATGATATATCAGCGAATGCCTTTGGTCATTACACACATACAACATTAACTTTTAGTATAGATGTGTCCATTAAAACAGGGGATATTGGGCTAGGTATGGCAACAGCTGAAACAAAAATGACTAATACCGCAATTAAATTTAATTTCTAAGATTTCTTATTTTAGGGTGATTATATGATTGATTTTATTATAGCAGCATCATTCTTATTGAATCCATTATTAGCTTTTGTCTTCAGTTTAAATTTATGTATTTTGATTATTAGAGTCTCTAAAGATGAATATTCGAAAGTTAAAGCAAATATTATTTGGATTTGTATTTCAAGTGTGTATATTATTTTTACCTTGACTTGGATGTTTGGGAATATTAGTATTGCTTCTTCTTAAAGTATTTCTAAAAGGTGCCCGGGTCTTTGACAGTTACATAAATATCCAAATTTCGAAAAGCCTTGATAACAGGGCTTTTTGTGCGACGGGCAGTCGCATGGAGTGTTAACTTAGTTGACACTCTTCTTTTTCTTTGTTGGACAGAGACGTCATTTCGATGAAACGACTGGTTTGAAGATAAAGAATTGAATCCCAGATGGTGAAAATCCATCCCCAAGGAGACTGACCTAGCTTGGGAAGCCTAATCTAGGGCAACACCGTGAGG
>NZ_JARSMD010000033.1:0-97577 GCF_035811335.1 Schinkia azotoformans | reverse complement strand
AGCCGTATGCCTTAATAGGGCACGTACGGTTTGATAAGGGGGAAGCCTTGAAAGAGGTTTCCCTACTTTATTAATTCGTGAAAGGAGAACCTAATAATGAAGAATGCACTTTCGATGCCATCGGTTATTTCATTATGCATAGCTGGTATTTTACTGGCATTATCTATTTTCTTTCCATGGTGGGGGATGAAATTTTATGCACCTCAATACCCGGAAGGATTGGATATCATCGTTTATCCATATAAACTAGCGGGAGAAATTGATATTGTAAATGGCTTAAATCACTATATCGGTATGAAAAATTTTAGCGAAGAGGATTTTCCAGAGCTACAGTACTTGCCGTACATTATCGGAGGGATGGCTTTATTAGCATTTATTGTGGCCTTAGTAAGGAGAAAAGGTTTGCTCTATGTCCTAATTGGTCTTTTTGTTGCGGGTGGAGCAATTGGAATTTATGATATCAATCGCTGGTTGAAGGATTATGGAACGAACCTTGATCCAAAAGCCCCGATTGAGGTTGAACCATTTGTCCCACCTGTTGTTGGTGAAAACACGATCGCTAATTTTGTAACGGACAGCTATTTCAGCTATGGTTCCTTTATTTTAGGAGCTGCCTTTTTGTGCGTCCTTTTTCCATTATGGAGGGATCGAAAACAATGAGAAAGAACAGGGTTTGGATAATAGGAATGATGCTTTTCTTTGTATTCATCTTTCCTACCCATTATTTTGCAAAAGAAAAAAACTTACAAGAATTGATTGATGAAACCCCTTCTAATGGAATGCTTTTACTTCAAGATAAAACCTATGAGGGCAATGTAGTAATTTCCAAACCGATCACAATCAAAGGCTCTGATAAAACTCATATTAAAGGAGACGGTACAGGCAATGTCATTCTTATCAAAGAGCCTGGACATGGAGTTCGATTGGAAAATTTGAAAATCTCCCATGGCAGCTTAAGTAGAAATTCATTGGAAGAGTATTCGGCGGTAAAGGTTTTATCTGACCGAAATGTGTTAAAGGATCTTACAATTAGTGATTCATTTCATGGAATTTATTTGAGCGGCTCACATGATAATAATATTTCACGAGTGCATGTTACTGGAGTGGGTGAAGGTGAAATAGGGGGTCAAGGGAATGGAATTCAACTGATTCGTTCCCATCGAAATCAATTGAGTGATTCGGATATTAAAAATTCACGTGATGGTATTTATTTTTATTATGCCAATGACAATGTAACAGAAGGTGTTGACGTCAGTCATACGAGATATGGGCTGCATTATATGTATTCCGATAACAATCGTTTCTATAACAACAACTTTCACCTTAATACAGGTGGTGCAGCCATTATGCAATCTAAGGGCATTGAATTAATTGGAAATGAATTTTCCTACCATCAAGGGACACGTGCCTTTGGTCTAATGATTCAAGCTAGCAATGAAAATAAAATTGAGGATAATCGCTTTTTCTATAATCAGCGGGGAATTTATTTTGACCTGTCACAGCATAATGACATCCTCCATAATGATTTTCACCAAAATCAAATCGGCGTTGAGCTCTGGGCCAGCTCCAGTGATCAAATCTTTTCTTTAAATCGATTTTACAACAACACCATACCTGTTATTACAGTTGGTGGCCAATCGAATAACGAGTGGAGTATGGACCAGAAAGGAAATGAATGGGGGAGTTCAATCCCATTATTGGATTTGAATAGAGATCAGATTGGGGATATCCCGGTACGATATGAATCTTCACTAGCAAAGCTAATCGAGGATCAAGAGCTTGTTTATCTGTTTTTGCAGAGTCCTGCCATTTTGATTTACGAAAAAATAAATCAATTTTTACATAAGCAAGAAATCGTTTTTGAAGATCCTTATCCTTTGGTGGGCAATCAACAAACGAGCATGGGGATGGTCTGGGTGCTTCTTTTGCCCCTTATTCTTTTTTTCAGTATTTATGTTCAAAGAAGAAAGGCTCGTTCGTGAGAATTTGCATGCATAGCTATTTCATAAGTGAACAACATAGATAGTAAAAGGAGTGTGTAATAAATGAGGCCTAAAATCATGTTTATTTCTTTGATTTTTTTAGCTGGACTGGTAGGTTGTAATATCAATAACAATAACGCAGGCGAAGATGCACAGCCAAGGATGGGAGACAATGTAGGGCAGGTTACTAGTCCGGGTAACGGGACGAATACAACAAATATGACAAACACAACTAATCTAGGACAGCAATATGATGATCCATATAATCATAATTATAACGGATCGTATTCTGGGGAACAGGGTACCCAGATATCGAATGATGTTCGGTCAGCCCAACGAGTAGCCTCCAGAGCATCTGAAGCGGCTGAAGATATTGCTGGAGTAAATCGGGCTGTATCAGTTGTACAAGGGGCAGATATTGTTGTCGCTATTGACGTTAACCAAAAGGGTGATGAGCAGGGATTAGAGAAAAAAGTTCAACAAGTGATAGCGAAAAACGAGCAGGGTTATAATGTCTACGTTACATCAGATCCGGACATTAAAGAAAGAGTCCATACCCTATTTACGAATATGAATAATGTAAAGACAAGCTTTGTCTCAAAGGGAATTGGCGAAATCATTTATGATATTGGACATGCAGATGGACGCCGGTAGGCTGGGACACAGGGCCGGGAACTGCGGCTCGCCCAGCCCAATCCCGCAAAAGGGGGGAAGCTCTATGTCGTGGAGCTTCCCCCTTTTTTCGTTTAATCAACCACAATATAACCGATCATTGGGATACTATGATCTCTATGGGCATGTGTATCACAAATCAAACGATAGGTGCCCTCTTCCTCAAACTGAAGCGGGACCATCGTAGTTCCGCCTTTTTTTACAATTCCTTTGATATCCGTTCCTTCTATATGAAAAGGATGATCCTCACCGTTAGTAGCATTAATATAAAGATTTACTTTTTCTCCCTTTTCTAGAAAAATAGTTCCTGGATCCCAGCGTTGAACAACTAAATCTTTCCCATCTTTTGTTTTCGTATGGAATTCGATCGTAATCATATCGATTTCACGAATACTGTCATTTGACTGTTGCAGCCATACCGGTAAATCCCCCTGCTTTAGCAAAAAGTACCCGAAAAATCCAGCAACCAAAATGATAGCTGTAGTTAAAAAAAGTAGTAGTGTTTTTTTCGTCACAACAAAAAAGTTCATATGTTATAGCCCCTTTCGGAATTTGTCCTATTTCATAATTATGCCGAGAGGGTAGCTAAACTTGTCTTTTTTTTAAAATTTTTAAAATAAAAGTAAATAATTTCGTTTGACAATCCAACTGGTCATCGTCTACTGTATATTTAATCTAATAAATATTGCGGAAGACTGTAGTGGGAGAGAACGTAATTATACGTCACCGAAGGGGCAAATCTTAAATGAAAGATGAATCTCTCAGGTAAAAAGACCACTGTAGGACGCATCTCTGGAGAGTGCTTTAGGCCACCCACGGGGAATACCTTCAAATAATAGGTTAAACTCTCAGGTACAAGGACAGAGAAAAGAGTTTCTCTGTATTTTGTCATGTTTACTTATTTATAAGGGGGTTTTTTTGTGGTTTGGGATGTATTGAATGTCATTGGCACGATTGCCTTTGCAATAAGCGGGGCCATTATTGCAATAGAGGTGAAGTATGATATTATTGGTACTTATGCGCTAGGATTGATCACTGCATTTGCCGGCGGAGCTGTAAGGAACCTCTTGATTGGTATCCCCATCACCGTATTGTGGCAACAAACAGAACTGTTCATTATTGCAATAATCACTATTGCGATCGTTTTTCTGTTTCCAGAAAAAGTTGTTCATAGATTAAAAGAATTGAACCTCTTTGATGCAATAGGGCTATCTTCCTTTGCAGTGCAGGGTGCGATGTATGCACACTCAGTTGACCTCCCTATCATAGCTATTATGTTTTCTGCTGCGATTACAGGTGCAGGTGGCGGAATCATTCGCGATGTATTGGCTCAACAAAAGCCACTTGTATTCCAAAAGGAGGTTTATCTCCTGTGGGCTATGCTTGCTGGGTTCATTATCGGGATGGGGTGGGCTACGGAATCATACCAATTCTACACACTTTTTGTTTTGATTCTTATATTGCGTGTGATGTCCTATCAGTTCGGCTGGTGCTTGCCAACTAGAACTTCTAAAAGTTTACAAGGAAACTAAATAACATATTCGTAGAATCACGCCGTACTTGTGATAAAGTAAAATTCATAGGGGGGAGTGAATATGGATATGATCCTAAAAAAAGTATTTGTCGGTTTGCCACAAAAAGTCGGTGTAAAAGACGCAAAAAATCCGATGGAACGGGAATGGGAGAGCGGAATTTTTAAACAACCAATCCAAGGTCCTGTTTTGCTGACTAAAACGGGTTTATTAGGTGATGGACAAGCCGATAGGGAAAACCATGGAGGACCTGAAAAGGCGGTTTTTGTCTATCCTTTTGAACACTATGAAAACTGGCAAAAGGAATTAAATGCAACAGAAATCGGCCCTGGTGCTATGGGTGAAAATTTTTTATTGGAAAATGTAAAAGAAGATATAGTTGCTATTGGAGACACGTATCAAATTGGGGATGCGATTGTTCAAGTATCTCAGCCTAGGCAGCCATGCTGGAAGCCGGCCCGTCGTTTTAAAATAAAAAATTTGGCTTTATTAATCCAAAATTCAGGAAGAACCGGGTGGTACTTTAGGGTTTTAAAAGAGGGGAATATCGAGGTGGGCCAAAAGCTTACCCTAATTGAAAGACCATACCCTAAATGGACAATTTCCAAGTGCAATGAGATTATGCATGGTACTTCGCCAAATCCGGAAGAGGTACGTGAATTTGCTCAATGTGAGTTGCTTGCCCAAAATTGGAAAAACACGTTAAATAAGCGGATAGCAACGGGCGAAACTTCTGATATACGAAAAAGAGTCATAGGACCAAACGAATAACTTGATTAATTTTCAATCGATTGTATAATATAAATGAATGTTTTCTAGGGTTCCGCAGTCTGCTGGCTGGTCTGGACCGAGAGAAAACTCACAGCCTAGGCTGTGTCACGGAGGGATAAAAGCCCGGGAGATGCTGTTTTTAACAGTGGTCTCTCAGGCTTTTTTGTTTTTTATCGGGAAATTTTTATGTAGGAGGTATCATATAGATGAACAAAAATTGGGCAACAGTGTTTATTGCCGCCTTTTTTGAAGTCTTTTGGGTAATTGGCTTAAAACATGCTGATAACTTTTGGACGTGGCTTGGTACTGCCATTTCGATTTTTATCAGCTTCTACTACATGATCATGGCAGGGCGGAAATTACCGGTTGGTACTGTATATGCTGTATTTGTGGGTATGGGAACTGCTGGAACAGTCCTTTCTGATATTGTCTTCTTCGGTGAACCATTTAATATCGGAAAAATTTCTTTAATTTTAGTTTTATTAGTGGGCGTCATCGGGTTGAAATTAGTGACGAAGGACGAGGTTGAGGAAGGGGCGAAAGTCTAATGGCGTGGGTATCCTTGTTTGTGGCCGGTCTTTTTGAAATGTTCGGTGTGGTCATGATCAATAAATTGCATAGGGATAAAAATTGGCAGGCAAAAGTGCTCCTGCTCCTTGGTTTTGGTGGTAGCTTTCTATTTCTTGCTCTTGCGATGAAGACCTTGCCGATGGGTACGGCTTATGCAATTTGGACTGGAATTGGCGCCTCAGGCGGTGCTATCCTTGGTATGCTTTTATATGGAGAGCCAAAGGATCGGAAACGCCTTGCTTTTATAACAATCATAATAGGATCGGTTATTGGCCTGAAATTGATTTCTTAGTATATGCGGTGGCTCAAGGAGGAGACAGGGGGGTCTGCCCCCTTGTCCCACTTTATTCCTTAATTGATAAGCGCCGCCTTTTCCGATCGGAAGCCTCGGCAAAAAGTTTTTTTTCTTCCTCTGTTTCAGGGATAATACCGAGAACGGGGATAGGCTTTTTATTTTTATCTATTGCAACCATTGTTGTGATGGCATTGGTTGTTAACGTTCTTTTGCCTGTGTCAAGATTTTCCGTTTCTACTTTTACATAGACCTCCATTGATGTTCTTCCTGTTGAAATGATGCTTGCCTCAAGAAAGAGGATGTCGCCAACTACGGCAGAAGAAACAAAATTTACAGTGTCTATAGAAGCTGTTACAACGGTACTCTTGCTGTGTCTCATAGCAGTAATTCCTGCTATTTCATCAATATGTGCTAATACAACACCGCCGAAAATCGTCCCCATATGGTTTGTATCTTGTGGTAAGACAAGTTTTGTTTGAAATGTTCTAGATATGTTACTGGATATTTTGTCAGTCATTTAATTCCCTCATTTCCTTTTCCTATATCATTCATATTCTTTATAGTTTGCACGCAATCCTTTTTTATATTTCAAAGTAACTAATTTCGACAACCTTTTATCGGGAGAAAGGCTATTATAATATGTAAAACTTATTTTAGGAGACAGATGAATGGCTAATGCTGAATTAATAAAAAGATATGTCATATTTTTAGTTGGACTATTATTTATGGGGCTGGGGATTGCTTTAATAACCAAATCCACATTGGGTACATCACCAATTTCGAGTGTACCATATGTGGTGAGCTTAATCACTCCATTTACATTTGGTCAATTGACCTTTGCGCTCTCTTTGGTTTGTATTCTTATTGAAATTGCAATTTTACGGAAGGATTTTACGAAAGATCAATATTTGCAGGTGTTTGTAGGGCCCTTTTTTGGACTTTTTGTCGATTTGGGGATGTTTATTTTTTCTTTTATTCATCCTGATTATTATATTGAAAAACTTTTATGCGTTGTATTAGGCTCGATTATCCTTGCTCTTGGAGTATACCTTCAAGTTTTTGCTGGAGTTATTATGAATCCGGGAGAGGGAGTAGTTAAGGCCATCGCCGCTAAATTAGGAAAAGACTTTGGGACGATAAAAATTCTGTTTGATTGGTTACTAGTCATTATAGCTCTAATTATTTCTTTAGGTTCACTTGGAGTAATAGAGGGTGTACGGGAAGGGACGCTAATTTCTGCCTTCCTTGTCGGTTTTTTTGTAAAAATATTCAACAGGGTTTTTGTTAAGCATGTACAGATGGAAAGATGGTTTGCGAATTAATTAGACTAAAAGAAAAAGTGGACACATCCCAAATTAGGGTATCGTCAGGAAATGTGGAAAACATGTGTTAAGGGGTTTTTCAGAAAATCATGATCAATTAAACGTATAAGAAAAGCACGTAATTTACTTTCGATGGTAATTTACGTGCTTTTTTAATCTAAATTAATTTAAAGGTATTTCGTTTTTTGGGAATATTTTATCCGTGTTGTTTATTGATAAAGAATACCATAACCCTCGTAATCTACTGGAAATGAATGTGACTTTGGTTCGAATCTTATTTGAGCACCAGATAATGAATTGCTTTTTCCTGAAATGGTTACAGTATATGGGTCTGTATATGAACCAGATACATATTTATAACCCCAATCATCATCACCATACCACTTATGAATTGTTATTACATAGGTAATCCCCGGTGTTTGTATATCACTATAATTATTGTCTTGTGTAAGCGCCAATTTAACAGTGGATGTTCCGCTTATACCAAAAACACAGTCAGAGTAAAAATCAACTCCATCTTCTCTATTCCAGAAATTATATTCACATAGATTAATTGCATTTAACCCTATAGTTGTGTCAGAACCTTTTTGTATTACTTTATACTCATTGGTTTGTAAAGAGTCAAAATCTATCCTTACTTTATTTGAAACAATATTAAAGGGAACCTTTGAAATTTCACCGTTTTCAAAATTCAATGTAGCTACAAAGCTATTGTTATCATTATTTTTTTCGGTATCTTTTTCGGTGTTATTTCGGTGTCGGTATTTATGTAATAGTCTCCCGGAAATTGAATTTCCGAGGGACTATTTTAAAAAACTATTTTTTATAATATATTTCCATAAATACATTGGATATAAAAAACAATAGAATAATACCTTGTATAGCAGAGTATCTATTTGGTATAATTTTGGGGGAGGGGATTTGTTGGAATTCGAAAAGGAGATTTTAAAGGGTTATATCGATACTATAATTTTATCGATTATCTCTAAAAAACCAATATATGCTTATAAATTATCAAAGGAAATTTTGATGAATACCAAAGGGACATTTTCAATAAAAGAGTCAACATTATATTTAGCTTTAAAGAGGTTGGAGAAAAGTGGATTTATTATGTCTTGGTGGGATGAATCTAAGGGGAGTCCGAGAAGAAAGTACTATGATATTACAAATATAGGTATAGAAAGATTAGAAAACAAACAAAGAGAATGGCGTGAATTTAAACAAATTGTCGATTTTTTCTTAAATTAGGAGGTAAAATACTTGGAGAATTTATCTAATCTAATTGATGACCAGTCTGCATTACTAATTCATGAATTTTGTCAAAAAGTATGTTTTAAAATTAATGAATCTAAGGAGACAAAAGAAGAAATATATGAAGAGTTAAAAAGTAATATGGAAGAGGAAGTCATTGAACTTGTGAAAAATAATTTTACGTCTGCTGAAGCAACCAAAATGGTCTTGCAAGGGTATCATTCTCCTCAAAAAATGGTGAATAAGCTTAGTGAAATTTATAAAACAAAAAAATGGCTAAATGGAAAGTTGTTAAAATTAGCCGCTTTTTGTTTAATATTTAGCATAATATTTATATCTACTTTTTACTACTGGAATTTTAAGTATATAAAATTACAGGCTGAACAATTTTTTGATCTACTCCCAGATACAGTGGAGTTTATTGAAAATGGAGTTTCATTAGAAACTGAAGAAATGATTAAATATGGGGTAGATAATTTTTTAAGTGTACAAGCAGCTATGATAAGTATTGTAGAATATGAAGATGCTTATAACTTTAATGGTGAATATCAATATATTTACAATTCAAAAGAAAGGAATAGGCTCTTTGAAAAAGAGAGGGAACATATTTTCAATTTCCCCTTTTATGGTATTTCAAAGAGAATACCTAATAGCGATATAATTGTAGAAGCTCAAATTAAACTAATTCAACTTAGTAATAATATTCTATATTTCGGTATATTTTTATTTGCTTGTTACTGGTTTTTATTTTCAACTTGGGCAGTTTCAAACTTGAAGTATAATCATGTGAATAAATTACAATTAGCGGTTGTTATAGTTTTACTTTTTAATAATAGTAGGTTATTTATTTTATGTAAAAAGGAATGTTGCAAGCTTATAGTCAGAGAAAAGAAGGCAAAGATTTTGTTATATAACAAGACTAAAGATTTTCTAATTTTATAAATTTTTATATATGAAAACCTTCGATTGTTACATCGATCATTTTCGATGCAATAACATAAGTTAGTACCGAATACAACGCTTTATCCCAACCAAAAACAAATCCTGCACTAAAAAAAATAAAAATATTAATGAACATGATAACTTTGCCAATAGAAAAAGTTGTCGCTCTGTTAACTAATATTCCTACTAATTCGGTGCCATCAAGGGAGCCTCCATAACGGATCACCAAGCCGACTCCAATTCCTAATAAAGCCCCACCAAGAATCGAAGCGACAAATAAATTTTTTGTTGGAACAGGTGCATTATATAGAAAATACGTGCCAAGTGATAAAATGCTTATCCCGATTAATGTCGTAAATACAAATCTTTTTCCGATTTTTTTATAACCAATATAGAGAAAGGGAAGATTTAATAATAAAAGATATAATTCTAATTTTAAACCGGTTAAATAAGAAAAGATGATCGAGACCCCAACGATGCCGCCATCAATGATATGGTTTGGTACTAAAAAGCTTTTCAAACCAAGAGCCGCAAACAGTGAACCGATTGACACGAAAAAAGTACACTTTACTAGATTTATAATGGGTAAACCGCTTCTTTCTATAGGTGAGAGCTTTGATGGAAGCGATTGTGCCATGATGAATGGCGGAATTAAAAATCCAATTGAACCTTCGATAAAAGCGAGTGGCATAGAGAAACCATAAGGGATTATTTTGCTTATTTCACCAGTAAACAGGGTAGTTGCACTGAATATTAGGGAACTGCTAATTAGGTTTTTTTGACCATTTTCTAAAAATGGATTAAGTAAAAGTCCAAGGTTTAGAATATCCAAAAAAAGATAAATAAGGCTGAATGTGACCCAAACAAATAAATAAAGTAATGCTAGATTTGTTAATTTTATTAAATACATTCAATTCGCTTCCCTTTCAATTTAACAAGACAGATGTTAAATTTTATGAAATGAGACTTTATTTTAAGACAAGAAGTAAGATTAAAAAAAGGAGGAATGTTCAAGATGGATGACGAAAAGGTAAAACAAAAGGTTAAAGAGACTTTTGGGAAAAATGCTGAAAAATATATAAAGAGTGAATCCCATGCAAAGGGAGATGACCTTCCGCTGTTAGTGGAGTGGATGCAGCCGCAATCAAATTGGATTGTGTTAGATATTGCTACAGGTGGTGGGCATGTTGCGAAAACATTATCGCCACATGTGGCGACCGTTTATGCAACGGATTTAACGGAGCCAATGCTAAGTAATACAGCCAGCCATTTAAGTAAAGTTTGCACGAATATTTTTTACGTCCTTGCTGATGCTGAAAACCTACCGTTCTTAGAGGGAACGTTTGACGTTGTAACGTGCCGGATCGCACCGCATCATTTTCCAAATCCAAATAAATTTATAAAGGAAGCATCACGGGTCTTAAAACCGGGTGGGAAATTTTTACTAATAGATAATGTTGCACCAGAAGAGGAACATTTGGGTGTGTTCATGAATACTGTCGAAAAGCTGAGAGATGAAAGTCATGTCCGCTGCCTTTCCGTCAATGAATGGAAGGAACTATTTGCTTCAAACGGATTGCAGGAGATTCAATCCCAAAATCGCAAAAAAAGATTTCAGTTTCCAACCTGGGTGGGAGTAACCGCCAAAAATCAACAGCAAGTCGACACTGTAGAACAATATATTTTAAATGCGGATGAAGAATTAAAAACCTATTTTTCAATAGTAATGAGCGAAAATGAAGATCATGTACTATCCCATCAAATTGACGAGTGGATGGTTCTTTGTCAGAAAAAGGTTCAATAGTTAAATAAACGCTAAGAGCAGGGACTTCTAATCGAGTTTCTGCTTTTTTTCTTGGTAGTGGTAAGAATAGCACTATAGAAATATATATAAATAATAGAATGCTGGGCCAGAGAACCCGACCCATGTCCCAGGAGGTGGTTGAGTGTTTTGGAAATCCTTTGAGACGAAACAGATGCTGGAAGCGATATTAGGAAGTATTGATGAAGCGATTCATGCTGTGAATTCAGAGGGCATAACGATTTTTTATAATAAAGTGGCAGCCAAACATGATGGGGTAGAAATAGATGAGGTCTTGGGAAAGCATGTACTAGAGGTGTTTCCATCCTTAAATAATGAAACAAGCACGCTGCTAAAGGTGATTGAAACAGGAAAACCGATCTATCAACAATCGCAAACCTATAAAAATACGAAAGGCGTGTTGATTGACACCATTAATACAACCCTGCCGATCAAAGTGGGAGATAGAATTGTTGGGGCGATTGAAATTGCCAAGGATTTATCAAGGGTAAAGCAATTATCCCAGAAGCTGCATGAGCTGCAGGAAAGAGTTGTGACCCAAAAAATGAAACCTGTCACTATATCAGGTGCCAAGTATCATTGGGATGATTTTATTACGGCTTCTGAAACAATGAAAAATGTAAAAGTACATGCAAAAAGGGCTGCTGGCAGCACTTCGCCCGTTATCGTTTATGGGGAAACAGGAACAGGAAAAGAGCTGCTTGTGCAATCGATCCATAATGCATCACCAAGGAGTAATGGTCCGTTTATTGCCCAAAATTGTGCATCCTTACCGGAATCATTACTTGAAAGTATATTATTTGGCACAAAAAAGGGGAGTTTTACAGGTTCAGTAGATCGTGCCGGTTTATTCGAACTTGCCCATGGTGGCACACTTTTTTTAGATGAAATTCATGCCATGCCTTTGGACTTTCAAACGAAGCTTTTACGTGTATTGGAGGATGGTGTAATAAGAAGGGTTGGTGGAACGGAATCTTATGTAGTAGATGTCAGAATTATCGTGGCAATGAATGAACATCCCCTAGATTGCTTAGAGAAAAATACGCTACGTTCCGACCTATACTATCGTCTAAATGTATTTTTTATCGGCATTGTCCCATTAAGGGAGAGAAAAGAGGATATTTCGCTATTAGCGAATCATTTTATGAAAAAGTATAATTATCAATTAAATAAATTAGTTATTAAAATTGACGATAAAGTGATCCTGCTCCTTGAAGGCTTAGAGTGGCCAGGGAATGTTCGGGAATTAGAAAATACAATCGAATACGCGATGAATGTCGTTGATGGTGATACAATTAAACTTGAACATTTACCGCCCATTCTGAAAGAGCCAGTCGAAACTATTAGTGTAATGGAGGAAAAAACCTTATTAAAACCGTTACGGGTTGCTGTTGAACAAACGGAAAGGAAAATGATACTTCAAGCGCTAAGTATAACGAAAGGAAATGTAGTAAAGGCCTCCAATATATTAAAAATCCCGAGACAAACGCTTCAATATAAAATGAAAAAGCATGGGCTTATAGGTGAGGAAAAAGAGTAGGAAGGGAGGGAACTAATTTGAAATCAACCTCTGAAACTAAAATTTTAAAAACTCCCGATTATACCATTCATCTCTATAACGATTATTTTAATAAACGGCTTCGCGTCGACGATTATCGTGGCAATGTAAACATGATCGTTCAAGAGCTGAATAAAGCGATGGACGGCTACAAATTTACGAAATTAATCTATTTTTCAAGAGTTGAACATTGGAGGCAGCTCCTTGCGATAGGCTTTGAGTTAGAAGGGATCATTAACGGTTATTTTAATGGCTCAGATAACTATATCATGACTTGTTATAAAGAAAATGAACGGCGAACAAGTACCAGTTGGCTTCAAGAGGATGCGATTATTCAATCGATTCAAGAAAAAGGGAAAAAGACGCACGAAATCAAGCTTCCCAGCCAGTATAGAATTCGGAAAGCTAAGACGGAGGATGCCGTTAAGCTTGCTGAACTTTATAACAACGTTTTTCCTGTTTATCCAACACCAATGAATAATCCGGAGTATGTAACAAAAGTGATGACTGGTGGGACCATTTTTTACGTAGTTGAATTCAATAATGAACTTGTCAGTGCAGCTTCAGCCGAGATCAATATGTCACTCCATAATGCTGAAATAACGGATTGCGCTACATTACCTGAGCATCGAAAGTATGGCTTGCTAAAAAGGCTTATGGTCGAACTTGAAAAAGAACTAAAGGATGCTGGCATCTATTGTGCGTTTTCGCTTGCCCGTGCGCTTTCTTACGGAATGAATGCTGCCCTTTTTCAGCTTGGCTATCAGTACAACGGTCGTTTAACTAATAACTGCTTTATTTTTGATAAAATTGAAAATATGAATGTGTGGGTTAAAGATTTATCTTTCTAGCTAGGGCTAGAGACGAAGCGGAATCTCCGGTACTGCCGGTTTTTATGCAGTGTGCTCATTTTTCGGCACATTGAATCCTTTAAAAGTGCTGAAATTTCGGCATTAATTTTACAAAAGGATATTGCAAACGCATTTTCCCTCTACCTTAACGTTGGCACACTATTTGCATATCATTTAAATAAAGCTTTAATTAAAGGCAAAATAAGTGCTAAACAGAAAGTAAGGGGGAAATTACAATGCTTCATGATTTATATAAACCATCAAGGCATTGGAAGGATATCGAGCTTTGGAAGGACGTATCAGAGGAGCAATGGAATGATTGGATTTGGCAGTTGACAAATACAATCCGAACGCTCGATGATTTAAAAAAGGTGATCGATCTGACACCGGAGGAAGAAGAGGGCGTACGTATATCCACAAAAACAATTCCACTAAACATTACCCCATATTATGCATCATTAATGAATCCAACCGATTCCAGATGTCCGATTCGAATGCAGTCTGTTCCAGTTGGAAAGGAAATCTACAAAACAAAATATGATATGGAAGATCCGTTAGAAGAAGACGAGGATTCACCAGTTGCCGGTTTAACCCACCGTTATCCTGATCGAGTCCTATTCCTTGTCACAAATCAATGCTCCATGTATTGCCGCTATTGTACACGCCGCCGTTTTTCCGGCCAAATTGGCATGGGCGTTCCGAAGAAACAGATTGATGGTGCAATTGACTATATTCGGAATACACCAGAGGTCCGGGATGTCCTACTCTCAGGTGGTGACGCTTTATTAATAAATGATACGATTCTCGAATATATTATTAAAAATTTACGAGCAATCCCACATGTTGAAATCATTCGAATCGGCACAAGAGCCCCAGTCGTTTTTCCACAACGAATCACTGAAAACCTCTGCAATATTCTCAAAAAATATCATCCAGTTTGGCTGAATACTCACTTTAACACACCTATCGAAATAACCGAAGACTCAAAACATGCTTGTGAAATGCTTATAAATGCTGGAGTTCCTGTAGGAAACCAATCCGTTATATTGGCAGGCATCAACGACAGCGTCCCAATCATGAAAAAACTCATGCATTCGTTAGTGAAAATCCGTGTACGCCCATATTACATCTACCAATGCGATCTTTCAGAAGGAATTGGCCATTTCCGTGCCCCGATTTCAAAAGGAATAGAAATTATTGAAGGGTTGCGCGGGCATACATCCGGATATGCAGTACCAACCTTTGTTGTGGATGCTCCTGGTGGAGGAGGAAAAATTGCGTTACAGCCCAATTATATAATTTCACAAAGCCCTACAAAAACGGTCCTTCGCAATTTCGAAGGGGTCATTACCACATACCCAGAGCCAGAAAACTATGTAGGGGGCCGGGCCGACGACTATATAAGTGAATTATTCCCAGGACTCATAAAAACGCCATCTAAAACCGGAATTACCTCATTAATGAACGACGAGCAATTTAATCTTGTTCCAAAATCGCTACAGCGCCATGATCGCCGCCAAAATTTCAAACAAAGTCCAACCTATTCTAGCTTAAAAGAAAAGCGCGAAAAACGCGATGAACTCAAAGAGAAAAAGTTTCAAGCCCAACTTAAAAAAGAGAATGAAGGCGAATGAGCCACAGGGTCGGGTTCTCTGGTCCAGTTTTGCGAGCCAGAGGGTCGGGAACTGTGTCCCAGAAAGGAGTGAGATGAGTGAATTGTGAATGGTGCAAAGCTGCTAATGCAGTGGAAACAACCTGTACTGTCTACTGGGAACTTCCGGATGGGTCAAGAGCAATTGAAATTACGGATACCCCCGGGATTTCATGTCCGGACTGTGGTATGGAATATCAGCCTGAAAATTTTATTGAAGAAATTGAAGACCAACTCATGCTTATTGATACAAAACAAATTGCCAAAACAATACCCTACGAACAATTAATGCAATTACCTAAAATGCTAAAAAGAAATTACTTTAAATTTTGATTGTGTGGGAACGCTAGGACGGTTCTCGTATTCCATGGAACACACGAACCGTCCCCATGTTCCACCAACTTTGCTTCCAAGGAAAGAGGGGATTCGCTTGAAGCGTTCCTTATTGATTAAACCAATGATGAATGAATACTATCCAACTGTTACCCATGGAGATGGGATTTACCTATTTGATAATACCGGAAAAAAATATATCGATGGTTGCTCCGGTGCAGTCACCGCAAGCATCGGTCACACCAACCCCGAAATAATAGCAGCCATGTATGAACAAGCCAATAAAGTTTCCTTTGTCTATCGCTCACAATTTACATCTGAGCCGGCTGAAGAGCTCGCAAATAAGTTGAATTCACTTTTAAATGCAAAAGAAGACTATTGGTCCTTTTTTGTTAACAGTGGGTCTGAAGCAGTTGAGACAGCCATGAAGATTGCGATCCAGCACTGGCAGGAGAAAGGCAACTATCGGAAAAATAAAATACTTTCACGCTGGATCAGTTACCATGGAATCACCATTGGTGCCTTATCATTATCAGGTCATGTAAAACGTCGTGAGCGCTTTGTTCACATTTTAGAAGACTACCCGGTTGTATCACCTGTCTATTGCTACCGTTGTCCATTCAATCAAAAGTATCCGGATTGTCAGCTGTCTTGTGCCAACGATTTAGAAACAGCGATTGAGCGGGCAGGTGCAGATCAAATTGCTGCCTTTATTGCGGAACCAATTGTTGGTGCAGCGGGCGGTGCGATTACACCTCCGGATGGCTACTATCAAAAGATTAGAGAAATTTGTGACCGTCATCATATTTTGTTTATCGCGGATGAAGTGATGACCGGGCTTGGCAGGACGGGAAAAATGTTTGGCCTGGACCACTGGGGAGTAAGGGCCGATATCATGGCACTTGGAAAAGGGGTGAGTGCCGGCTATACCCCGATTGCAGCGGCACTTGCCAGCGAAAAAGTTATGGAACCGATATTAAACGGTTCGAACTCTATTATGAGCGGCCATACCCTAAGTGCAAATCCACAATCAACTGCCACGGCTCTCGCTGTTATTAATTTTATTGAAAAAAGTAAGTTAGTTGAAAATGTGCAGGAAAACGGGGAGTATTTGCTTCAAAAACTACAAGCATTAGCAGCAAACTCCCAAATAATCGGTGATGTCCGCGGTAAAGGGCTCATGATTGGAATCGAATTTGTTTCAGATGTAAAAACAAAACAACCATTCTCAAGTGGTGTGCAAATTACTAAAAAGATAGTCGATCAAGCGCGCGATAAAGGCCTACTTGTTTACCCGGCATCTGCCGGAAAAGAAGGAGCACAGGGTGATGCTGTTATTATTTCACCCCCATTTATCATCACCAAACAGGAGATTGACGACCTTGTTGCGGTTTTAAAAGAAACCATTGAAGCGGTTCAAAATGAATTAGTGGGATAGGAGGTAAACAACATGCAAGCACCTCCACAAAGATTAATAAATAAAGTGGTTCCTATTGAGGAAGCAATGGCCTTTATCGAGGATGGATGCACCTTAATGTTTGGCGGGTTTGGAGGCGTCGGAAATCCACCAACATTAATTAATGAAATCATCCGAAAAGAGGTTAAGGAATTAACATTAATAGGAAATGATACGGGCTTTCCTGATATCGGAATCGGCCGAATTGTAAGCCGTGGCATGGCTAAGAAAATCATTGTGTCACATATCGGCTCGAATCCAATTGCCGGAAAATTAATGATGGAAGGAAAAATGAAGGTTGAATTTTCACCCCAAGGAACATTAGTTGAACGAATTCGGGCAGGGGGAGTGGGCCTTGGCGGGATTTTAACAGATGTCGGTCTAGACAGTATGGTTGAAGAAGGAAAACAAAAAATAACTGTCGCCGGAAAAGATTATTTGGTGGAAACAGCCCTAACAGCAGATGTGTCAATTGTCTATGCAAAAAAGGCAGATACATTTGGCAATCTAATCTATGAAACAAGCGCCAGAAATACAAATCCATTAGTTGCAATGGCCGGTAAATGGACGATAGCTGAAGTAGAAGAAATTGTTGAAGTCGGTGAATTAAATCCGGAAGAAATCATAACACCGGGAATTTATGTCGATCGGGTTGTTAAAAGCAAAGGGGTCGATTGGAAATGGGCATGGGAGTAGATGTACGGAATCGAATTGCAAAGCGGGCGGCAAAGGAAATAAAGGATGGAATGATTGTAAATTTGGGGATCGGCATTCCATCTCTTATTCCTAACCATCTCCCAAAAGACATACAGGTCATGTTTCATGCGGAAAATGGGGTTTTGGGTGTAGGGAAATCTCCTGAAAAAGGGGCAGAGGACCCGACCCTTTGTAATGCCGGCGGATTTCCGGTGACGACAGTTCCGGGGGCATCATTCTTTGACAGTGCCACTGCCTTTGGAATGATCCGCTCCGGTAATGTTGATTTAACCGTTCTTGGCGGATTAGAGGTTAGTGAGAAGGGTGATCTTGCTAATTGGATTGTACCGGGAAAAAGGGTGCCCGGGATCGGTGGGGCAATGGAACTGGCCAAAAAAGCAAAAAAAGTCATTGTCCTCATGAATCATTGCAATAAATATGGTGAGCCTAAATTGCTGGAAAGCTGTGCGCTGCCACTAACGGCAAAGGCATGTGTGAGCTTAATTATTACGGATATGGCTGTAATCGAAGTGACAGATCAAGGCTTTCTTTTAAAAGAGGTGATGGGACCTTACGCAGTTGAGGAAATCAAGGAAAAAACGGCAGCCGCTATGATTGTTTCGGAGAGCTTGCAGATTATTGATTAACAAGATGGAACATGAGAACCGTCCCCATGTTCCAAAGGAGGTTTGAGCCTTGGAAGATAACCGGCAGAAATTGTTACAGTCTCAAATTCATGACTGGCTTTTGAAAAATAAAGATTCTGGCACCCAGCTTTTACAAAAATTAGTGCAGGCTGACAGCACACAAGCAAATGAAAAAGGTGCACAGGGAATCGTCATAGAAGCTCTTCATGAAATCGGCTTGCTGGTTGATATTTGGGAGCAAGACGGTGATGAACTAGTACAACATCCTTATTTTGTATCGCCACGAACGGAATTTAAAGAAAGTCCCAATGTCGTCGGTGTAAAAAAAGGAACAGGCGGCGGACGCTCCCTTATTTTAAATGGCCATATCGATGTCGTTCCTGCCGGAGACTTTGAGCAATGGGAACATCACCCGTTTAGTGGGAAAGTGGTTGAAGGAAAATTATATGGGCGTGGTGCTACAGATATGAAGGGTGGGAATGTGTCACTCCTATTGGCATTATCGGCCCTTCAACAGCTAGACATACAACTAAAAGGGGACATTATTTTCCAAAGTGTAATTGAAGAGGAGAGCGGTGGGTCAGGTACGTTGGCGACTATTTTACGAGGCTATAAGGCCGATGCGGCGATCATACCAGAGCCGACCAATATGAGAATTTTTCCGAAGCAACAAGGGTCAATGTGGTTTCGGATTCATGTAAAAGGGCGAGCAGCCCATGGTGGCACCCGTTATGAAGGTGTAAGTGCGATAGAAAAAGCGCTATTGGTAGTTGAATATATAAACAAGCTTGAAAAAAAGAGAAACGAAAGGATTACCGATCCGCTTTACAGCAAAGTACCGATTCCAATCCCGATAAACCTGGGCAAAATTGAAGGGGGAAATTGGCCCTCCTCCGTGCCGGACCATGTAAAACTGGAGGGACGGATGGGTGTTTCTCCTGAAGAAACAATGGAAGAAGCTAAATTAGAGATGGAAAGCTGGATTGCAAAACTGCAAGAAGTAGACCCCTGGTTTGCCGAGCATCCGGTTGTTATTGAATGGTTTGGTGCCAGATGGGTACCTGGTGCAATAAATCTTGAACATGAATTAATGAATAAACTGATTACGAACTATCAGCAAATTCAAGGCGAGACCCCGATAGTGGAAGCTTCACCATGGGGGACCGATGGTGGTTTGCTGACAAAAGTCGGAGAAACTCCAACCATTGTATTTGGACCTGGCGTGACAGAAAAAGCACACCACCCTAACGAATACATTGAACTCGAAAAAGTATTTGAAGCCGCCGAAATCATTGCGCTAACAGCAATAGATTGGTGTGGTCTCCATTAAGCTTGGTGGGCCACGGGGTCGGGAACTGCGGCTCGGGAACTGCGGCTCGAATTGGCCCGATTTAACAAAAGGGGTGATTCCTATGACCAAAAAACAAGTGGATATTCAACGATTGGAGGAGCTTGATAAAAAGCACTTTCTTCACCCAACAACTTCAATTAAAGAACAGCAGGAGGCAGGTCCAGCTTTTATTTTTCAAACAGGAAAAGGCATTTATCTTGAAGATATGAAGGGAACAACACTTATTGATGGAATGTCTTCCCTTTGGAATGTCAATGTTGGCCACGGCCGCGAGGAACTAGCCGATGCCGCCAAGGAGCAGATGGCTAAACTCGCTTTTACCTCATGTTTTAGCACGTTTAGTAATGAACCAGCGATTCTTTTGGCAAAAAAAATCACTGATCTGGCACCCGCGCCTTTGACTGCTGTTTTCTTTACATCCGGCGGTTCAGAAGCCAATGATACCGCTTATAAGCTTGCCCGCCATTATTGGCTTCTAAAAGGCCAACCGGAGCGAAAAAAAATCATCTCAAGAACAAAATCCTATCATGGCGTATCAATGGGGGCTACAAGCGCTACAGGATTGCAAGGCTTTCGTGAGTTTACAAAATCATTGGCGCCAGATTTCCACTTCGTTGACCATTTCGATACAGGGGCTTTACGCCGGTTAATTGAAGCAGAGGGACCCGAGACAATTGCGGCTATTATTGCCGAGCCGGTGCAAGGAGCTGGTGGGGTTCATGTTGCACCAAAAGATTATTTCAAGGAAGTAAAAGATATTTGTACACAATATGGGATTTTGCTCATTACCGATGAAGTGATTACCGGGTTTGGGCGTACCGGAAAGTGGTTTGGCATGGAGCATTATGGTGTTATCCCGGATATGATGTGCTTTGCAAAGGGAATAACAAGCGGATATGTCCAGCTTGGTGGGGTTATGATTTCGGAGCAAATCCATAATGATTTGAAGGAGCTTTCTAGTGGCACATTATTGCATGGTTATACGTATAGCGGGCACGCAATGGCCTGTGCTGTAGGGTTGAAAAATATTGAATTGATTGAGAAGGAAAACCTTGTTGAAAATGCAAGAGCAAGAGGAGAACAATTGCTTAAAAGCTTGGAATGGATTAAAAGCGAGAGAAAGATAGTAAGCGCTGTTAGAGGGCTTGGGCTTATGGCCGCTTTAGATTTTGTTGATCAAAATCAACAGCCATTTCAACCGCCTGTTTCTCCGTTCATTTTTAAAGAAGCAGCCAAACTCGGGTTAATTTGCCGAGCGGTAACATTAAATGCTCAAGATACGATTGTTCTTGCGCCGCCACTTATTATCTCAAAAGAGGAAACTGAAAAAATTATTCATATTTTAAAAGAAGCCATTAAAACAGTTGAATTAAACTATTACAATTAATTACCATCATTAACCCGCCCCTCCTAAGAAAAAATAGAAGTTAGGGGGGAGTAAGTGATGAAGTTTAAGGCCATTCATTTTTTTCTTTGTTTTATATTCATTTTTCTACCATCGAAATCCTTTGCCATAGAAGGAAATAAGGATCTATACGAGGATCAAGATGATCCACTTAGTTTTATGGTTGAAGTATTGCCTTGGGATCAAGTAAACAATATCATGCCCAAATATACAATCTTCACAATTATTGATGTCGAGACAGGCCTTTCTTTTAAAGTCCAACGACGGGCTGGAAGCCAGCATGCCGATGTACAGCCGTTAACCTACAAGGATACAAAAATCATGAAAAAAATTTACAACGGAAAATGGAGCTGGAACCGCAGGGCGATCCTTGTTCTTGTTGAAGATCAATTGCTCGCTGCCTCCATGCATGGAATGCCGCATGGAGCTGGAGCTCTGAAAAATGGTTTTCCAGGACATTTCTGTGTTCACTTTTGGGAAAGCACTACCCATAAAAGAGACAAAATGGATCCGGCTCACCAGCTTATGATTTTAAAAGCCGCTGGCAAGTTAGATGATTATTTTAATCAAATCGATCCATACAAGATGATTGAAATATTTGCGTTAGCTGTAAATAATCACGATAAAAATATTCTAGCGGAGACGATCGTTGATAATAAATACAAACAAAAGTTGACCACTAAAATGACAAAGGATATCTCGTACTTTAGTATAATGGGGGTGTCATTATTGCCGATGGAGGACCTGAACTACCAATTGGTAATGGAAGTCCCTGTCAAGGTTGAATTTCTTGATAAAAATAAAGGCAAATCAAAAAAGGTCATTCATTTTGTGGTCAGAAGAGATAGTCTCGTCGATAGATGGTATATTGAAGGGCAAACGATACTGAAGGAAATAAAGTAAAAGTAAAATGCCGTTGATTTTCATAAATAAAACGACTGTTAATTCCAGTCGTTTTTGCATTTATTTTTCTATAAGTTGGTCGCGATCATTAGCTTGTGGAGGCTCTTCCATCCAGCCGTGCTTTATCATTAAGCTTGCGCCTTCCTCTAAATATAATGAAATCTCAGGAATTAACGTTGCGTATTTTAACCCCAAATCCCTTCTTGGACTTGCTGCCATGGCTGCCCCATAAAATCCAACACCCGAAGCAATCATTGCCATAATGTGGAACATTAATAACTTATCCGAAAAAATTTTCTCTGTTGAATCAGAAATTGTAGCATCCCAAGACATTGGTACAGGTAAATCTTCATCGTGTAAAAAAGTACCGAAGATATCAATGTGTTTTTGAGCAATTTCTTTTCCTCTTTTGAAAAAGTCCTTTATTTCTTTACTTTCAGCTGTTTGAGCGAACCCGGTAATTAGTGCTTTTCCGATTGCATTCGTTTGAACATTATAAAACAAATGAGTAACCTCAACCGATGTCAGAGATCTCTTTTTACCGAAAAATCCTGCAAGATATTGTTTTGTTTCTACAAATTCCACTTTATCCGGAAGTGATAGGACGGGGGGCTTTACGTATGTACCTTGCTTTAACATTAAATTCCGTGTTAAATCCTGCAAGTGGACAGCCTTTTCCAATACCCTTTTAAAAAATGAGACAGTATCCTCACGTGTTGCAAGCCCTAAGGCAGAACCACCCGCACCCAATGCAATAATCGACAGATGCCGTAAATACATTAACTTATATGTATCTGAAAAAAGATTTTGGGCTGTTATATTAACATCCTGGTCCGAAAATCCTATAGGTATAGGGAAGTTTTCCTTTCTGAAAATATCAAGCAATAAAGAAACATTTTCTTTAGCAGTATCTATTGTCCACTCAATGATAGGCCGAACTTCCTCATCTTCAACATTTTCTAAAAAATAACGATTAACACATGTAGCCAATGTATCATTCATATATTGTGTCCATAGAGCGGATAGTTCTGCTGCTGTTAAAGGGATATTCATTTTATCTTCCACGAGTGCTACCTCCAATACCAAGTCGACTTTGTTATACTTAAAATCCCCCTATTTTTGGTAAATATGCACTCATAAAGGAAGGGCTCTGTTGAGTTGCATGATTTAATCAAATATTTAATTAAAAATGGAATAGCAGGTATAATAAGGTTGGCTAAGGTATTGAATGAATGAAATTTTAATAAGTGGGTGGAAAAAGTGAGTGAAAAAGAGTCATTGAAAGAACAAATTATAAAAGCTTATAACTTTAGACATGCAACTAAACAATTTGATCCAAACAAAATAATTCCGGAAGATGATTTTAGATTTATTTTAGAAACAGGTCGTTTATCCCCAAGCTCCTTCGGAACAGAACCTTGGCGCTTTGTTGTCGTACAAAACCCAGAACTTCGGGAAAAAATTAAAAATGTATCATGGGGTGCGTTTGGAAAACTTCCTGAAGCCAGCCATTTTGTATTATTTTTAGCCAGAACAAGAGTGGATCTTACATATGATTCAGACTACTTGAGAAATCATTTTATTAATGTAAAACAAATGCCGGAAGAACATATGAGCAGATACCTCGGAAGAATCGAAGAATTCCAAAAATCAGACTTTAAGTTGCTTGATGGAGACCGCCCCTTATTCGATTGGGCTTGTAAGCAAACATACATCGCCCTTGGGAATATGATGACAGCCGCAGCACAAATTGGAATCGATTCATGCCCAATTGAAGGTTTCGATATCGAGAAGATGAATCAATTATTGAATGAGGCGGGTTTGACTGAAAATGGCCACTTTGGTTTATCAGTAATGGCAGCTTTCGGATATCGCATTAATGAACCAAGCCTGAAAACGCGCCGACCGTTTGACGATGTAGTAAAGTGGATTGAGTAGTGGTTGGGAGCGGGTGGGTGTCCGGATAACGACGTGTTGGACACCCGTGCCAAAACATTTGCCTTAAGTAGAGAACCGTTTGCAAAAAAGAGTCTATGGAGCCCTTACCTCAGTCTAGAAGCTGTCCTCGGTTACTTAAAGAATATATAGAGCCCGAACATCGGTCTGAAATCGTCTCCCGGTCACTAAAGGTGTCATAAACCTAAATACTAACCAAAAAGCCATTCCAGACCAAGTTCAGATACGCGCTGCTATTATCCGCTTTATGTAAGTAGCCCTTTATTAAATATAAAAGGTTGATCGACCAATCCCTTGTGCCCTAAAGTTTGTAGTAAGAATCCTGCGAATTACCGGTTATTTTTGAATCCCATTTATTATTTTCGATATAATAGTCACCATCGAGATTCTTAATCTCAAAAAGGTAGATGGTTATATTGCATAAAAATACAATTCCCCAAAATTTGATTTGTGTCAAAGATGTCTTCTTTGGCGTTTATTATACTTTAGATAAAGAAAACTTAATAAACTAAACCAAATCCAAAAGCAACAAAAATTGCTTACTTAGGAGATGTCAGTTATGAAAAATACTAGTCAAAAGCTTGTATGGGAACAGTTTTATGGTCCGAATCTTGGCTATGTTTATGACCAGTATGAAAAGTATATAGAGAATCCGGACGGGGTTGACCCAACAATTAAAGCTTTGTTTGACGAATTAGGGGCACCACCGAATGACACACCAAAACCAAACCCAGCCACAAAAACAAAAGCAGAATCCAGCCCTTCGGCGCAAACCACAAACCAACCTAGTATTAGCAAAGTTGTCGCAGGTTGGAAGCTGTTAAAAGATATCCGCACTTTTGGACATGTAGCGGCAGAAATTAAACCGATAAAACTGAAACAACAGGCTAATCCCGGATCTCCAGAGGATTTAAGCTTCTTAAATATAGAAACATATAATCTAACAAAAGAAAAATTAATGGAAATGCCGGTTACATGGCTTTGGGAGGATGCACCGTCCCATATACAAAACGGCTGGGAAGCATACCAATATTTAAAGGGTGTTTATACTCAAACAATTGCCTATGAATTTGAACATATTCATGACCGAGAAGAGCGAAAATGGCTCGAACAGTATATAGAACATAAGCAAATCGATTCTAAGCAAACAACGAATCAACGAATTAAATTGTTGGAACGATTAATTCAAGTCGATAGCTTTGAGAAATTTTTGCATAAAACGTTTGTCGGTCAAAAAAGATTCTCCATCGAAGGATTGGATGTATTGGTACCAATGCTTGATAAATTAATCGAGGAAAGCGGTAAGGCTCAAACAGACAATATAATGATTGGAATGGCCCATCGCGGTCGATTAAATGTGTTGGCCCATGTCCTTGGCAAGCCTTATGAACTAATTTTTTCTGAATTTCATCATTCACCAAATAAAGACCTTATACCATCAGAAGGATCGCGGGGAATTAATTACGGCTGGACAGGTGATGTAAAATATCATCTTGGTGCAGACCGGGATGTCAAGGATGCGCCTAACCATACCATTCATATTAATCTGGCTAACAATCCAAGTCATTTAGAGTTTGTGAACCCGGTTGTGCAGGGAAAAACCCGAGCATCACAGGAGAATAGAGAGCTAAATGGATTCCCTAAGCAAAATAAACAAGCATCACTTAGTGTTTTAATTCATGGGGATGCCGCTTTTCCAGGCGAGGGTGTCGTAGCTGAATCATTAAATCTTAGTAAATTAAAGGGATACGATACGGGAGGCACTATTCACATTATTGCCAACAACATGATCGGTTTCACAACGAATTTTGAAGATTCACGTTCCACAAAGTATTCAAGCGATCTTGCTAAAGGGTATGAGATCCCAATTATACATGTAAATGCCGATGACCCGGAACGTTGCCTTGACGTCATTATTTTTGCATATGAATATCGTAAAAAGTTTAATAAGGATATCCTAATCGACCTAATGGGCTATCGACGATATGGTCACAATGAAATGGATGATCCAGCAGCAACACAACCACAGCTATACGAAATGATTAACAAGCACGAAAGGGTTTTTGAAAAATACGGGCATGAGCTGATTGCGAAAAAAGTACTATCTGAAGAAGAAGCTAAACAGAAACAAGATAACGCAGAAAAAAACCTAAAAACTATCTATGAAAAATATATGGAAGAGGAAAACAGCAAAAGTCAAACACCATTGGTATCCAAAATTATTATTGAAGGAATTCCAAATATTAATACGTCTGTTCCAAACAACTTTTTAAAAACAATAAATAAAAGTCTATCAAAGTGGCCGGAAAAATTTTCAGTCTATCCAAAGTTGGAGCGGATATTAAAAAGGCGAGAAACTGTATTTGCTGAAGGTAATAAAATTGATTGGGCTTTGGCCGAAACATTGGCGTTTGCAACTATTTTGGCTGATGGTATCCCGATTCGATTAACAGGTCAGGACAGTGAGCGTGGTACCTTTGCTCATCGTCACCTTGTCCTTCATGATTATAAAACAAATGAAGCCTTTGTTCCATTGCACCACATTCCCGAAGCGAAATCGTCCTTTTCTATATATAATAGCCCGCTGTCTGAAGCTGCGGTACTTGGATATGAATATGGTTATAGTGTTAAAGCAAAGGAAGCCCTAGTATTATGGGAAGCTCAATTTGGTGATTTTGCTAATGCTGCCCAGGTTATTGTTGATCAATTTATTTCATCAGGGCCTGCTAAATGGGGACAAAAATCAAGTCTTGTAATGCTCTTGCCACACGGGTTTGAAGGCCAGGGTCCGGAGCATTCAAGTGCACGGCTGGAGCGTTTCCTGCAAATGTCAGCGGAGAACAACTGGATTGTTGCTAATGTAACAAGTGCTGCTCAATATTTTCATATTTTAAGAAGGCAGGCATTACTGACAGGTACAGAGGGTGCTAGACCGCTAGTTTTAATGACACCAAAAAGCTTACTTCGTCATCCGCTTACAGGTTCACCAAGCTCTGAATTGAGTAATGGTCATTTTCAACCAATCCTTGAACAGGAGGGAACAGGAACTAAGCCAGAAAAAGTGAAAAGACTCATTCTTTGCAGTGGCAAAGTGGCCGTCGATCTTGCGGTAGAATTAGAGCAATTACCGAGCGAGGAGAAAGAATTATTGCATATTGCACGAATCGAACAGCTTTATCCGTTCCCGAAAAAAGAAATGAATGAGTTGATTGGGCGTTTTTCGTATCTTGAAGAAGTTATTTGGGTCCAAGAGGAGCCGCGAAATATGGGGCCATGGACTTTTATTCAATCTAATTTCTCTGAAGTTGTTCAGAAGGATTTAAAAATCGGCTATATAGGTCGTTCAAAACGTTCAAGTCCGGCAACAGGTGATCCTGTAATTCATAAACAGGAGCAATCAATGATTATTCATGATGCGTTACAGTTTGAGAAAGGTGGGGAAAGATAATGATGGAAATTAAAGTACCAGAACTTGCTGAGTCCATTAATGAAGGAACGATTGTTGAATGGTTAAAACAAGAAGGCGACTACGTTCAAAATGGGGAACCAATTGCTGAACTTGAAACAGATAAAATTAACGTGGAGATCAATAGTGATTTTAGCGGAATTATAAAGCAATTTTTATTTATGCCGGGGGACACTGTGCAAGTTGGTCAAGTTATTGCGATTTTAGATGAGAATGAAAATCATTTTGGAAACGTACCTGAACCCGAGCTTAAACCTGAATCCCTCATCCTAGAAAAAGAAAAGCCAAATAATAACTTAGTTGCATCACCTGCAGCTAGAAAAAGGGCAAGAGAGTTGGGTGTTTCATTAGATGAAATTCCATACAAGGATCCGTTGGGCAGAATAAGAGTTGAGGATGTTGAGGATTATAAGAAATCGCATCGAGACCTTACAAATAATGAGCCAAATCATCAACAAGCCAATACTGTAACTAAAAATCAATCTAATCAGTTAAAAGTGGATGAAAAAGATCAACAAATTGAAAGAGTGAAAATGTCAAGACGGCGCCAAACTATTGCTAATAGACTGCTGGAAGCACAACACAATGCAGCGATGCTAACAACATTCAATGAGGTCGATATGACGGCCATTATGGATGTTAGAAACCGTCGTAAAGAATCCTTTAACAAAAAACATGGTGTTAAGCTAGGGTTTATGTCCTTTTTTACAAAAGCCGTTATAGGTGCTTTAAAAGAATTTCCGTTTTTAAATGCGGAAATACAAGGTGATGAAATCCTAATCAAGAAATTTTACGATATTGGAGTTGCCGTTTCTACTGATGACGGATTAGTTGTTCCGGTAGTCCGTGATGCAGACCGATTGAGTTTTGCTGGCATTGAAAAGGAAATTGGAGTTTTATCTGAAAAGGCTAGAAATAAATCACTTGGATTAAAAGATTTGCAAGGAGGAACTTTTACCATTACAAATGGCGGAATATTTGGTTCGCTTTATTCAACTCCAATTCTAAATGCGCCTCAAGTAGGCATACTTGGGATGCATAAAATTCAAAGGCGACCAGTTGTCATAGATGATGAAGATACAATTGAAGTAAGGCCGATGATGTATATTGCGTTATCCTATGACCATCGAATCATTGATGGCAAGGATGCCGTCCAATTCCTAGTCAAGATAAAAGAACTATTGGAAAGCCCAGAAGATTTATTGTTAGAGGGCTAATGGACCGCAATGGGACAGAGTTCCCGACCCTGTGGCCCAAAGGGCAACAGAACCCGACCCCCTGGTCAGTCCAGACTTAGTACAAATAGTAAACCCGATTAGTGGGATAATAATTTTGAACAGAAATTTATGGACACAGGGGGTTAATATGGACAAACAAATGCATTATGGCAGTGATTATAAGTTTATACCGACTACCTCGATAGGGAGCGGCATTGGAATACAGGTTTTGCCGGATATATATTGCTATACTGTCCAGATTGTTAATATCGTGTTTGTTGGTAATCCTGGTACAGATGATTTTGTGTTAGTTGATGCCGGGATGCCAGAATCGGCAAGTGAGATTATTTCTGTAATGGAAGAAAAATTCGGGGGAAATAAGCGCCCAAGGGCTATTATTTTAACGCATGGACATTTTGATCATGTTGGAGCAATTATCGAGTTGGTCGAGCATTGGCAGGTGCCTGTTTATGCACATGAATTAGAAATACCATATTTGACAGGGCAAATGAGTTATCCGGATCCTGACCCAACGGTTGAGGGGGGGATGGTGGCCAAAATATCACCTCTCTTCCCAAATGAGCCAATCCATTTAGGGAACCATGTTAAACCTCTCCCAGCGGATGGTAGTGTCCCTTATATGAAGGGGTTTCGCTGGATTCATACACCGGGGCATACACAAGGGCACGTCTCTTTTTTCAGGGAGGCAGATAAGGCGTTAATTGCCGGGGATGCCTTTGTTACTGTAAAACAGGATTCTCTTTATAAGGTACTAACACAGGAATTTGAAATAAATGGTCCACCAAGGTACTTAACTCCTGATTGGAAGTCAGCCAAAGAATCTGTTATTAAACTTGAAGCATTAATACCGACAGTGGCTGTAACCGGGCATGGCATGCCGATATCAGGAGACTTACTCACAACAAGTTTAGAAAAGTTAGCAAGGGAATTTGACAGCCTTGCTGTACCAGACTACGGAAAATATATTAATTAAACATTTATTTGAAATTTAGGAGTCCGCTCCATTCATGATGAGGCGGGCTTTTTTAGTTGCAAAAAACTAAAGGTATGTCGCCAAATTGTGACAGCTTCATTATGAAAAGTCTAGTAAAATAGAAGTATAGTTTACTATTTTGCAAAAGATTTCCGATGAAAGTAGGGTGCTTATGTTTAGTTTTTCCAACTCAGCAAGAAATATCATAATTATGGTCTTACTCCTTTTGTCTTTTCTTCTAGTAAGCACTAATACTAAGGCGGCAACAACTGAATCGCTAATTTTCGTTGCCGTAAATGATGAATTAGTTGAGTTTTCAGATGCTAAGCCTTTTAACTTTGAGGGCGTTACCTATGTGCCTTTAAGGTCGCTGGCAACTACAGTTAAAGCCGTGGTTTTGTATGATCCAATTGAAAACTCAGTTACTGTAACTAAAGACAGCCAATCTATGAAAATTTTAATAAAAGAAAATATGTATGTAACAGAATCACTTGAAAAGCTGCCTATTTCAATTAAAACGGTGAATGACCGGACGTTATTACCGTTAAGGTTTATCGCTGAATATTTGCAATTGGAGGTTACTTTTTATGCGGAGGGGCCAATAGCAAGATTACTAGATCATAATGAGGTTTTTCAATTAACAAATGAACAGCTGTATCTAAATAATAAAGAAACCATTGAAGCTGAAAAAGAAAAGTGGAAAGCGGCAATCGAAGCGCAGAAATTGAAAGAGGTCGACAGCGCTAAAATTGCTTATCTTACCTTCGATGATGGCCCTAATTCAAACACAGCTCAAATTCTTGATATTTTACAAAAATACGAAGCGAAAGCAACGTTTTTTATGGTCGAGCCAAAGATTTGGAAGTTTGAAGAAGAGGTCCAGCGTATGGTAACGGAGAACCATACAATTGCTTCTCATAGTGTGACACATGATAAAAACAAAGTCTATCATAGTCCAGAATCGCTTTTAAATGAAATGAATGTAACGCGTGCTACATTATTTTCAGTCACAGGGATTGATAGCCGTTTAATTCGTGTTCCATATGGAAGCAAGCCTTATTTAACGAAAGATTATCGAGATTTATTAGCAAGCAATAATCTCCAAGTATGGGATTGGAATGTTGATAGCAACGATTGGAAATATTCAACTGAGAAGATCATTTCAACAGTAAAGTACCAAGTGGCAAATCAGAAACAAAAAAATAGGGCACCTGTTATTCTTTTTCATAATTCGTCGAGTACGGTAGAAGCACTACCAGAAATCATTGAATTTTTGAAAGCAGAAGGGTATGTATTAGAAGCTTACGATCAAGACCATCATTTTATGGTGAATTTTTGGAACGATGAACGGATTTAAGTAATTTTGCCCAAAAAAGAGAGGTTTTATCCATTCCTATTGATTGGATAAACCTCTTTTATTTAGTATTAACGTTTTTCATACCAAAGGATTTTCATTTTATCGGTATTATCTAGTGTCGCAAGCAAAATCTCTTTGATGTTAGTATTGTACGTTGTTTTGAGCTTGTTTACTATCCAAGATTCATCCTTACCGGATTGAGTTAGCTCTTCGTAATCTATTTTACCTTCCTTAATTATCGTTCTAGGAAATGTAAAGGGCTTTGTCGTTATGTTCATGTCTAAAGGAGTTAGCATTCGATGCTCTGTGTTTAATACAAATGAAAATGTACCATCTGCTTCCCATAATGCCAACTCTACCACTTGAATATCCTCTATTTTTTCTTTTCTTAATTCGGCCAAAAGATAATCTACAGATATTCTTGCTTTAGTTAAATTTTCATATATGATTTGGCCATTTTCAATAACCGGAAATGGAGAAGGATCAATCCAATATCTGAACCTATGCCATTTTAGTGCCAAAAATATACAAAAGCAATATAAAAATACTAAGACACTCATTGTAATCATCGAGCCCTTCAACCCTAATCCCTCATCAGACAAGGGGTGGGCAATGATGTTTCCAATTAATATAGCCATAATATAATCAAGCAATCTTAATTGCGATATAGACCGTTGCCCCATTATTTTACCGACAAGGAGTAAAAAGAAAAAACCAACCAATGCCCTTAACACCCATTGAATGGCAGTAAGCGATTCCTGACCTTGAAAAAAATCCATATAATCACGTCTCCAACTGAACTAGTGAGGTTTCGAATAATATTATCTCCTTAAGAGATCGGAATAGAAGAGGAATTTTTTGTCTGAATAAAAACGAAATAAAAAATAATTGCTATTTCTAACTGGAAATATATACTACTAAATGATAGCGTGCTTTATATGGAGGTTTTTTAAAAATGAAACAACGAGAATTCTATTATGATAATGCCAAGTTTCTGCTCATTTTCCTAGTTGTCATTGGTCACTTTATAACTACTTTTATTGGCAATGGGGTCATTGAACAAATTTATATTTTCATTTATTTATTTCATATGCCGGCTTTTATTTTAGTGTCGGGCTACTTCTCAAAAGGGTTTCAAAAGGAAGGCTATGTTTTAAAAATAACGAAGAAAATTTTAGTGCCGTATTTCTTTTTTCAAATTATTTATTCGGTCTACTATTATTTTCTTCTCGATAAGAGTGAGCTAACGATTGCTATTTTTAAACCACAATGGTCATTATGGTTCTTATTAAGCCTTTTTTGTTGGCACCTGCTATTGTTTGTTTTTACTAAAATCAAATACAGTTTGCTTGTATCTGTGTTAATCGGAATAATTGTAGGATATTTTGATGCAATTGGAGGCTACTTGAGTTTGTCAAGAACCTTTGTCCTTTTCCCTGTATTTTTACTTGGATTTTACATGAAAAAGGAGCATTTCGAGAAGCTGACTTCAAATAAAGGAAAGTTGCTATCCGCCGTAGCAATAGTCATCATGTTATTTATAATCCACTACATCCTTGTTGATATGCCAAAAGAATGGATGTATGGTTCCAAGTCCTATGAAAAACTTGGGGCAGGGTGGGAAGGTGGCATCATTCGTCTCCTTTATTACGGAATGAGCTTAATCATGATCTTTAGCTTTTTTACATTTGTTCCAAAGAAAGAGTACTTCTTTTCTAAATGGGGGACGCGCACACTTTATGTCTATCTTTTGCATGGATTTATCATTCGCTATTTCAGAACGACTAATCTGGTCCCTTTTATTAAAGAAACAGGATCGTATCATTTGTTATTAATCTTTGCGGTTATTGTGACGCTAATTCTAGTAAGCAAGCCTGTTTATATTATAGCCCAGCCGGTATTAGAGCTTCGGATGGATGGGGTAAGAACTATGTTTCAGCGTAAAAAAATGAAGAGTAGAGTATAAAAATCACCTTGTTATTAAGGTGATTTTTTAGCATTTTAATATAAATAATTTAAAAAGTGTTGCGTATAACGGAACAAGATTATTGATATAGGAAACATGATATATTAAGATTTAGTAGAAAGAAAACTCAGAATATTATGTAAACATGTCGAAAAAGGAGGTATTTATCGAAAAATATAGATAAAGATTGAAAGCGCTTAAACTTGTGGTCAAGGGTTAAAAGTTGGAAAAGGAAAATGGATAAGTGGTCAATACATAAACGTGACCGTAGCTGCTAAAGGGGGAAAAGAAATTGGAGAAAAAGAAGGTTAATTCTAAGTTGAAGTTATGGAGTCTTACCCTAATTGTGATGATTCTGTTTATTACGGGCTGTGGTGGAGCAAAACAAGAAACTACGACTTCCCAATCAGAAAAGCAAGGTACAGATACTGCGACGGAAGCTGAAACTATTAAAATTGGTTTAATCTTATCAACAACTGGTACATTTGCACCGTTGTCTGAAGGTATAAAAAATGGATTTGAATTATACCTTGAGCAACATGATGGCATGTTAGGCGGGAAAAAGGTTGAACTAAAATTAGAGGATGATGAGGCAAATCCTCAAGTTGCTTTACGAAAATATCGTCAATTGGTTCATAGTGAGAAGGTAAATTTTTTAGTAGGGCCGATTTCATCAGCTGTAGTGTATGCATTACGAGATGAGGTTGAAAAAGACAAAATTGTTTTAATTGATGCAAATGCCGCGGGTGATGACCTTGCTTGGGCTAAGAAAAGTGATTACGTTTACCGTACTTCTTTCTCGAATTGGCAAAATGGACATAGTACAGGTGCTTATTTAGCAAATAATGTTGGAAAAACAGCGATTGCAATCGCACCGGATTATCCAGCTGGTAAAGAAGTTGTAAGAGCATTTAAAGCTGCTTTTGAGGAAGCTGGCGGTAAGGTAGTGAAGGAAAGTTATCCAAAATTAGGTACAAATGATTTTGCAACATATATTACGGATGCTGCTAATACGAAACCAGATCTTGTTTATGCGTTCTTTGCAGGTAGTGATGGTATTCGCTTCGTTCAACAATACAAAGATTTTGGTCTACAAGGAAAGATTCCATTAGGAGGTTCATTAGAGTTTGGTGATGAATTGATCATTCAACCTACAGGTGACGCAACTGAAGGTATTATCTCAGGGGTTGTATACTCACCATATTTAGATAATGAACAAAATAACCAGTTCGTTGAAGCATACCAGAAGAAATATAATAAGCTTCCAAATATGTTTTCAGTTGAAGGGTATGATTCAGCCCAAATCCTTGATAAAGCAATTACGGAAGCCGGAAGTATTAAATCAGAAGATGTAATAAAAGTATTGAAAGGAATTTCATTTGATAGTCCACGTGGACCTATTACAATCGATCCGAAGACTAACAATCCAATTCAAAACTTCTATGTTTCAAAAAATACGAAAAAGGATAATGTAATTGTTCCAGAAGTACTAGAGACAGTTGAAAAATTAACAATGCCGGAAACTTCACCATTTCCACAATAAGGGCTCAATATAGGATGGGGGTTAGGGTTAAGTCCCTATCCCCCAGTCGTTATTTCTGAAATGCATGTAAAAATTTACCTACCAGGTAAAGCGAAAGAAAGTGAGGAATAGTCTTTGTCAATAATTTCAGTTCAACTACTGACAGGATTAGCATACGGTATGTTGTATTTCATGATTGCTGCTGGATTGACTATTATCCTAGGAGTCATGAACGTTGTTAATTTAGCACACGGCACATTATTTATGCTCGGTACGTATATCGCATTTACTTTTATTAGTCAACAATATAGCTTTTGGGTTGCTATGCTACTTTCGGTTATCTTGACAGCTATTTTAGGAATCATAATTGAAAGATTATTAATTAGACGTGTATATGGGAAAGAGTTAGAGCAAGTGCTCTTAACATTTGGTTTAAGTTTTGTAATTGCGGATTCTGTAAAATGGTTTTGGGGAACAGAAATGCAAACGATACCTGTTCCGGCCATGCTCGACTTCTCGATATCTGTTGGGGAAATGGTTTTCCCTGCGTACCGTTTGTTTGTCGTACTTATTGGCTGCTTATTAGCCACGCTGCTATGGTACTTAGAGAGCAAAACTCGTATTGGAGCAGTCATTCGTGCTGGTGTAGATGACCGTTCAATGGTGGGTGCGCTTGGAATAAATGTGGGACTGGTATTTACCGGTGTTTTTGCATTCGGTGCCGCCCTTGCAGGACTAAGTGGTGTACTAGGCGGTCCTTTAGTAGGGATGTATATCGGTATGGATTCTGAAATTCTAGTAACTTCCTTAATTGTTGTCGTTGTCGGGGGTCTAGGGTCGTGGAAGGGGTCTTTCATTGGGGCAATTATTATTGGACTTATTGAAACGTTAGGCAAAGTTTGGTTCCCATCATTATCCATGCTTATAGTATTCCTACTTATGATGATTGTGCTCATCATCCGCCCACAGGGTCTTTTCGGAAGAGAGGTGGCATAACATGAAAAAACTGAGTATCTACACAGTCCTGCTTGCTCTATTTGTAATTATAATGCCGTTACTATTATCCGATTACGGTGTCAATTTGACAGCCGAAATTTATATAATGGGCATCTTTGCGATGAGTTTAGGTTTAATTATGGGGTTTGCAGGGCTAGTTTCACTCGGTCACGGCGCATTCTTTGGCATTGGAGCCTACACAGTTGCACTAGGGGGCCAATATTTGCAAAATACCTATCTTTTGTTACTGCTATCTGTTATCATTTGTGGCTTTGTAGCATTAATCACGGGGGCAGTTTTTATCCGAACATCTAAATTTTACTTTTTGATGATCACCTTAGCATTTGGCCAATTAATGTTTGCGCTGTTTTGGCAGATGAAGGACTGGACAGGCGGTGCTGATGGCATGTCCGTTTCAGCTATCATGAATTTCGGTTTTGGCGAAATTTTGACGCCTATGGCTATTTATTATGTAATGGGTGCGGCCTTTATAGGTGCATTTATTCTTTTATATTTATATGTAAATTCTCCTGCAGGTAAGATTACAAGAGGAGTCATGGAAAATGAATCAAGGATGAATGCGCTCGGCTATAATATTCGAATCTATAAACTATTAGCCTATTCGCTTTCAGGTGCACTAGCGGGATTAGCTGGTTCGCTCTATAGTTATTATAATCTTTATGTGTCACCAGACTTATCGGGCTGGATGTTCTCAGGTCAAGTTTTAATCATGGTCATTATCGGCGGTGTCGGCACTTTAATGGGACCTGCTCTTGGGTCTGGCGTTTTTATCTTTTTACAAAATTATATCAGTTCTTATACAGAGCGCTGGCCGCTTATTATGGGTGCCCTTCTAGTGATCCTTGTTCTTGCAGGGAAAGGTGGCATCCTTCATTGGTTCCAATATTTAAGCTTTAAATTTTTATCTCGTAAAAAAAATACTAGTAACAGTTCCTCTGCTAAACAAGTTGAAAAAGAGGAGGTAGTCAGTTGAGTTTACTAAAGGTCGAAAATATTAGTAAATCTTTTAATACACTTCAAGTGTTACAAAATGTTTCACTAGAGGTTCAGCCAGGTGAACGACATGTCATTATAGGCCCAAACGGTGCGGGGAAAACTACTTTATTCAACTGTATTACAAGCCATCTGCCTATAAATAGCGGGGCCGTTTATCTGGAAGGAAAAGAAATTAGTAAAATTCCCTCTCACCACCTAGTCCATCTCGGGATGTCACGGACGTTTCAAAAAAATAATTTATTTGGAAATTTGACAGTTGAAGAAAATCTCCATTTGGCCCTAGCTTCAACGAAGCCTTATAAATTTCAAGTGTTTCATGCGCTTTCAACCTACAAGGATTTAAGAAAGGAGACAAATGAAATACTGGAGCAGTGGAGAATTAATGATCGCAAAGATATTTTAGTTAATAATTTATCTTATGGGGAGCAACGTTTATTAGAGGTTCTACTCGCAATGGCAAGTAAGCCGAAAATTCTCCTTTTAGATGAGCCAACGTCAGGAATGTCGCCAGCAGAAACAACGCAGACTTCAGAAATGATTCAAAGCCTGCCGCGTTCGACTACGCTTTTGGTCATTGAACACGACATGGAGGTTGTATTTGCAATTGCTGATCGATTAACTGTTCTCCATCATGGTGAAGTTATTTTATCTGGAACTCCGGAAGAGATAAAAAACAATGAACTCGTTAAGGAAATTTACTTCGGTGGAGGTGCAAAAGCCCATGCTTGAGCTTGCTGATGTTCATACTTATTATGGAACGAGCCATATTTTACAAGGGGTTACGTTTTCGGTGCCGAGCGGTAAATGCGTGGCTCTTCTAGGCCGTAATGGCGCCGGGAAATCAACAACGATTCACACCATTGCAGGTCTATTAAAACCCAAAAAGGGGGATATTCGCTTTCAGGACCACAAAGTAAGCACTTTGCCCTCACACCAAATTTCTCGTCTTGGAATCGGTTTAGTTCCGCAAGGGAGAAGAATATTTCCTTCTCTTACAATCAGGGAAAATTTAACGATGGCAGCTAGAAAAAGAAAGGCCAATGATAGCGGAACGGATTGGGATATCGAAAAGGTATATGAACTGTTTCCAGTATTAAAGGAAAGGGAAAAAAATATGGGTACGCAGTTATCGGGCGGACAGCAGCAAATGCTGGCAATTGGACGGGCGCTGATGACTAATCCACAGTTTCTGTTAATGGATGAACCATCTGAGGGACTCGCACCTGTTATTATCGACCAAGTGGGTGAGATCGTCTGTAAGCTGAAAGAGACCGGACTTTCGATTTTAATGGTAGAGCAAAATATCTCACTTGCCTGCCAGGCAGCGGATGAGATTTTAATCATGAATAAGGGTACGATTGTTTGGAATGGTACACCAGTTGAATTGTTAGAAAATGAGGATATCCAGCATAAATATTTGGGAGTCTCATAGTTTTTATAAGGATTTTATGTGATAGTGAAAGAAAGGGTAGACTCCAATCGTTCTTGAGTCTACCCCTTGCCTTTACTATTCTTTATTTTTTCTAGTTTGATTAATCCGACGTTGGAATACTACATAGATTGGGAACGGAATAATGATCCAACCTAAGCTTTTTATTAAACCATTAACAGCGCGCTGTTTAGCGTTTTCTATTTGCTGTTCAATCATTGCGTCGTATTGCCTCTGAAGCTCCTCTTCTGTATATTCCACTTTTTCAGCTTGTTCTTTTTCATATTTATAATTATTGATTTTCATATCTTTATACTCTTCAAATGATTGATAGTATGGATTTGGAGATACGTAATCAGCAGCAGACATAAAGGCAAAGACGCCGCCGCCGATAACCATAATTAACGTAATGAAAGCAACTGCATATTGATAAATTTGTTTAATCATCTCTTCCCTCTCCTCCTGATCTGCATTGAACACCCGTTTTGTTCCTAATGTTAAGAATAGGATTAAAGCAATGGTGCCGACTAACGCTAATAAAATAAAAGAAATCGCCATGATTTCACCTCACTATTCTAATCCCCTAAAACCAAAATTTTCATCCTCCATATATAGACGATGAAAGGGTGTAAAAGGTTTCCTTAATAGTGCAACAAAATTCATATCCGGAGGTATGTGTAATTAACCAATAAATAGGCCATTATCCGGGTTGCTGTACAAGGTCACTGGCTCATACGTTATAAGTGTCTACGTCAACTAAAAAAAGAGGAGTTGTCAAAATGCATTATTATAACTCGACGCCAAACCCTTATTTTGGCATGCAGCCAAACGCTTATCAAAATAATAATGGTCAACCATATTACGGCTATGGTCAAATTGCTAATCCAACTGAAGTTAGAAATCAATATCCCGGGATAGATTTGTATGGCAGTGGGAACCAGACATCATATGTAAACCCATATAGTGCAGGGTGGGGTTCTTATAATTATCTTGGTGAAATTGAAAATTCTGTCCGTGAAAATGAAGAGCTTTTAGATGAACTCGAAATGATTGATTATGAAGAAGGCGACAATAACTGGTTTGAAGAATCCGAAATGGTCGAACAAAATATTTATAGACAACATCAACAACATCAGCAACAACATAAAGGACCGAAGCACGGAAAAGGCGGCGGTCATACACATGCTCACTATGGTGCAACAACTTGTCAGGATGGTCATACACACTTACACCCCGGTGTAACAAGCACACCAATCGAGACACAACAAGGTCATGTCCACAAAATTTCCGGCCATACGTCGTTTGATGACGGTCATATTCACTCCTATGAGGAGTATACAGGTCCAGCAATTCAATTGCCGAATGGCTATCATACCCATTACGCAGAAATTAGAACTACTGAAAATGACGGCCATGTTCACATAATCAGAGGTTTTACATCACCTTCTAAAAGTTAGTGGATAATAACGTGAGCAAGGAATCGTAATAGATTTCCTTGCTCTTTTTTCTGAAACAGATAAAATAAAAATAAATTCAAATATGTTTCGAAGAACAGGAACTAGGGTGGTGATAGCATGAATCGTAATTCTATCAAAAGGTTCGCAAATGATGCACGACGGGAACTCCTGCAAAAAATTGAGAACAAGGCAAAACAAATCGAAATTACAGATGCAGCTATCATTGAGGAAACAGCTTATAAATGGTTTATCCGAATCATAGCACTTCGCTTTATGGAAATGAACGGATTATTGCCGGAAAAGGTGTTTGACAACATAAATAATTCGTCTAAACACACTTTGAAAAAAACAATCTTTCGGAATTGTGACGAATTACATCCATATTTTCCTTCTCTATTTTCAAAAGATGAAACATACCTTAAATCCTTGTTTCCTGAAGAACTTCTAAACGAACAATCCTTTATTACCAAACTAACAGACCCTTTGATCATACCGGATGAGCTTATGTCTCGGGTCGAAATTATCGGTTGGCTCTATCAATATTTTTTTGCAGAAGAAAAGGAGCATGTGATCAAAGCGAAAAAGAAATACACAACGGCTGAAATTCCGTACGCCACCCAAGTATTTACACCTGATTGGATCGTCCGGTATATAGTACAAAATACTTTAGGCCGTTACTGGATTGAATCACATCCTGAACACCGTGACTTGATTGCAAATTGGGAGTTTTATATAGAAAACCAAGACGATGAGGTTCGCTTCGAACAAAATCTTGAACCATACATAGATCAAAAAATAAGAATTGAAGAAATCAAGTGCTTTGACCCGGCAATGGGGAGTGGGCATATTCTTGTCTATATGTTTGATGTTTTATACGAAATTTACTGTAGGTGCGGCTATAACAAGCAGGAGATTCCGAGGCTTATTATTGAATATAATCTTTATGGTGTTGATATTGATGACCGTGTCTACGATGTAGCTGTTTTTTTGCTTACAATGAAAGCAATGCAATATGATAAAAATTTCTTAACAACTGCTGTCCAAGATGGCCTCAAAATGAACCTTGTTTCAATGCAAGAAACGAATCATGTAACGCATGAAGATATCGCTTGTTTTGTCAGTCAAAACAATGAAAGGGCTTTCGCGAGAATTGAGCATTTTATTAATCAATTCATTAACGCAAAAACATTCGGGTCTTTGTTGCAGATAGATTCAGTCGATTTTGATTTTTTAAAACAAAATTATGAAGGGTTGCGCCAATCTAAAACAAAATTAGCCAAGCTTATGCCAGCCTTACTGAAACAAGCGCAAATATTTCAAAACAAATATGATGTGTTAGTCACAAACCCACCCTATATTGGAAATCGGTATTTAAATAGCGATTTATCAAACTATATTGAAACCTTTTATCCGCTCGGGAAAAAGGATCTATTTGCTGCTTTTATGCTTGCTAGTTTTAAGAAGGTAAAGAAGTACGGACTGCTAGGATTTATGACACCATATGTTTGGATGTTTATTTCTTCCTTTGATGGGCTCCGGTACCATATTATGTATGAAAAGGATATTAGTACCCTGATCCAGCTCGAATACTCAGGCTTCGATGGGGCCACTGTACCTGTTTGTACTTTTACATTAAGAAATTATAAAGCAGGTATACCAGGGCAATATATCAATCTGGCTGAATTTAAAGGGGTAAACAACCAGCCACTCAAAACGCTGAAGGCTGTTAAAAATCCAAAGGTGGATTATCGTTACAGTGTTAATGCTGATATTTTCAAAAAAATACAAGGCCATCCGCTTTCCTTTTGGGCGGGAAAGCAAGCAATCCATGTCATTGAAAATGCGGAAAAATTAGAAACGATTGCAAAAGCAAGGGTCGGGCTGCAAACGAGTGACAATCAGCGTTTTTTGCGGTTATGGCATGAAGTGGATTTTCAGAAAATTGGTTTTGGCATGAAAGATCGGTCCGAAGCTAGGGAAAGCAAGTTGAAATGGTTTCCTTATAACAAGGGTGGCGAATATCGGAAATGGTATGGCAATCAGTTTTACGTTGTAAACTGGGAGGACGATGGCAGGGAAATTAGAGAGTTTAATACTTATCTAAACGCTTCGAGAGATTCTAAAATTGGGATTGCCAACACCGAATTTTACTTTAAAGAAAGTATTACATGGTCATTTGTAAGCTCCAGTTACTTTGGGGTCAGGTATTCAGAAAAGGGGTTTTTATTCGATACAGGGGGCTCTTCGGCTTTTGTGGACGGTGAATTAATCTATTATGTAACGGCCTTTTTGTGCAGCAAGCTTGCTTATGAATTTTTAAGAATCCAAAACCCAACATTGAATTTTCAGCCGGGGAATATCGCTAATTTGCCATTTGTGATTCCAGAGGATCAAGCTGTTGTTGGGGAAATCATTCGTCTTGCAAAGGAAAATATCACGATTTCAAAAAATGAATGGGACAGCTATGAGACCTCATGGGATTTTAGAGTTCATCCATTGTTGAAATTTAAAGGTGAGGAGAAAACAATTGAGCGGGCCTTTGAAAACTGGAAGAGACATAGTCAAAAAATGTTTTCGACTTTGAAATTAAATGAAGAGAAGATTAATAAATTATTTATCGATATTTATGATTTAGGGAATGAGTACACAGCTGAAGTGAAGGATGAAAATGTAACAGTTAGACAAGCCAACGTGGAAAGGGAAATGAAATCCTTTATTTCATATGCTGTTGGCTGTATGTTCGGCCGTTACTCATTGGATGAGGTTGGTCTTGTTTATGTGGGCGGAGGCGGAAAATTCGATGAAACACGTTATAAAACTTATATGGTAGCTGATGACAATATTGTACCGATTTTATCCAAAGGGAATTTTGGAAATGGTATTTTTACAAGATTCGTGGAGTTTATCAAAATTACCTTTGGCGAGGAGACGTTGACTGAAAATCTCGAATTTATAGCGAGTGCAATCGGTGTGAAAAAAGGAGAAAACCCTAAGGATTCGCTTCGCCGTTATTTTTTACAAGACTTCTTTAAAGACCATCTTAAAGTATATAAAAAACGGCCGATTTACTGGTTATTTACCTCTGGGAAGCATCGAGTTTTTAATTGCCTAGTTTATGTCCACCGGTATGATGCGGATACTTTGGCGCGAATCCGTGATGACTACTTACGTGAACAGTTAGGATTACTCGAAGAGGAAAAGTCGTGGTTGCTCAAGATAATGGGCAGTCGTAGTGATGGTAAGGAGACTAACAAGGAATTAAAGACCCTAGAAACGAAAATAGATGAACTAAAAGAATATTATCAGCGTCTGCACGAGCTGACGGAACAACAAATTGAAATTGACTTGGATGATGGAATTGCTGTGAATTACAGTAAATTTAAAGGATTGGTGGCACAAATCAAATAAGGAATGCTGAATAAAAGGAAGGAAAATGGTAAAATGGTGGAAAAGTAAAAGAAAGAGTGATCATGTTGCAATTCCTTTTATTGGAGGCAGGACCGGGTATGAATGTGGGAGACATAATCTTTCAGTTGATGTCATTTTTAATATTGTTGGGTATTCCGTTGGCAATTATTTTTATATTTAGAGCGGCACGGAGAAAAAGAAATAACCGTTTAGATAGAATCGAGGAAAAGCTGGATCAATTGTTGGCGGAAAAAGAGCCAAAAAATAAAGGTGAATAGAATGAGAATAAGGTTTAAGTTTAACAAATTCATTCGTGTAGGCATTCTTATTGGTGCTTGTCTGTTCCTTTTTGCTTTGCTCTTTCGAGGTGGCATTATCCTTGAACATCTAGGTTTTGAAATAAATATGCCGTTTATTAAAGCTGTCGATGTTCCAGAAGATTATTCTACCGTTGATAGAAATCAAAACGGAATCGCGGATCCAATTGATATTGTGGATGAAGCTAGAAAAGGTGTGGATGAGCGAACTACCTACAAAAGTGCGTATTATGACGGCGGTTATCCACCCGATGCCGAAGGTGTATGTACGGATGTGATTTGGCGGGGATTAAATGGTGCCGGGATTACATTTAAAAAGCTTATTGATGAAGACATTGCGGCCAACACGGACCTATATCCACGTGTAGCTGGGAAGCCGGATCCCAACATTGATTTCAGACGAGTGCCCAATCAATATGTATTTTTTGAGCGATATGCTGAAGCATTAACGACGGAGTTAATTCCCCGGAATATTGATAATTTAAAAGAGTGGCAGGCGGGCGATATTGTTATCTTTATGGAAGGCAGCTTTCATCATGTAGGCATTGTCTCTGACAAGCGTGCGAAAGATGGGACACCATATTTTATTCATAACATATTTCCTTTTGCTGCTGAAGTAAAACTATCATCATTTAAGACACCAATAACAGGCCATTATAGGTGGAAATACTGATTTCACAAATATGACATGATAAGTTACGAAATACATGCTCTCTCCTTATTGAAAGATAGTATAATATAATTAGAAAGTGAAATGCTTCACAAACTAATAAGGAGAGAATTAAAATGAAAGCCCAAATTATTAATTTCCCTAAATATCCAAAGCACTACCACGAGTTCTACTATTTTAGGGAATATTTCCATGTGTTCTGTTCCGCTATAGTGGCCTGGACGATGACTGTTTTTGTGATCACCTACGAACATATCAGTTTCGCACTGGGAATTGGCTTGGGTATTTGGTTGTTTGGTATAGGGTTACTAGTAAATTATATGGTTCGATTAGGTTTGAAACGAAAAGAACAGGAAAAACAACAACGATTACATAAATTGAAAAAAGTTGATCTTTAGTTCGATGATTGTCGATTATCATATATCTTATAACTTAATGGAAAAGGACGCACATAGTATTCAAGTATGTGTGTCCTTTTTTATTTATAAAAAAGTAGTAAAAATATTACTTTATTGTATTGACGTAACCATTGAATCTAAGTACAATGAAGAGGAGCTTAATGATAACGGTTATCATTATCATTTAAAAAATCAGAAGGTGGTAAAGAATCATGCAAATAAGAAAATTTATGAAACCTCTCCTTGCAAGTGCGCTCCTTACGATCGGACTTGTAGGTTGTGGCACAAATAATGCAGAACAACCCAAAACTGAAGCTGGTTTGGATACAGCACCAAAAACAACAGAGTCCGGGGAAGTAAACGTATATACTGCAAGACATTATGAAGTTGATGATGAGATTTTTAAGAAATTCACTGATGAAACAGGAATTAAAGTGAATGTAGTAAAAGGGAAAGAAGCCGAGCTTATTGAGCGCATCAAAAGAGAAGGAGAGAGCTCACAAGCAGACCTATTCATTACAGTTGATGGTGGAGTCCTTGCCAATGCAAAACAAAATGGTATTCTTCAACCGGTTAACTCAGATGTAATTAATGAAAATGTACCAGAGCATTTCCGTGATACTGATAATAATTGGATCGGTATGGCAACAAGAGCACGTATTATTGCCTATGCAAAGGACCGTGTGAAACCAGAAGACTTGTCTACATATGAAGATCTAGCAACGGATAAATGGGCTGGAAAAGTATTAGTTCGTTCTTCAACAAGCATGTATAATCAATCACTGCTTGCATCTTTTATTGAATTAAACGGAGAAGAGAAAGCTGAAGAGTGGGCAAGTGGTATTGTGAAAAACTTTGCTCGTCAGCCGGATGGCGGTGACCGTGACCAAGCAAAAGCAATTGCAGCAGGTACTGGTGATGTAGCGATCATGAACACATATTATGTTGGGCTATTAGCGAATTCGGAAGATCCTGAAGAAGTAAAAGTGGCGGATAACATTGGTGTGTTCTTCCCGAACCAAGAAACAAATGGTACTCACGTTAATATCAGCGGAATTGGTTTAACAAAGTACAGCAAAAACAAAGACAATGCTATTAAGCTAATCGAATATATCACGAGTGTTGAAGCACAAGAATTTTTATCAGCAAATAACTATGAATTCCCGGTTAATCCAAATGCCAAAAAACCAGAGTTGCTAGAGTCTTGGGGAGAATTCAAAATGCAGGAACTTAACTTCGATACTTTAGGAGAGCATAATAAGAAGGCAATAGAAATCTTTAATAAAGTTGGTTGGAAATAAGATGAAAACTGAGGCTGTAAAGCGATTTGTTCAAAAGGAACTGAATGGTTGGTGGATTATTAGTATGGTGGGTGCGGCAGTTATTCTGCTGCCCATCCTTTTTGTGTTTTTTACTTTATTCCAAGAGCCGAATGAAAATTGGTTCCACATGAAGGAATATTTACTCAAAAATTATATCCTTAATACTTTCACCCTCGTCATCTTTACCGGAATCGTATCAGCATTTTTAGGTGTAACATTGGCATGGATTGTTGCTGCCTATGATTTTCCATTAAAAAACTTTTTTAAATGGGGCTTAATGCTGCCGCTGGCTATACCTCCTTATATTGCAGCCTATACCTACAAGGCTATGCTCGGCTATACTGGGGTCGTGCAAACAACATTGCGAAATAAGTTTGATTATCAAATTGATGCGGAACTGTTATCGATATCATCACTAAGAGGTGCGGTTTTCATTTTCGCGTTTTTTCTATTTCCGTATGTTTACATCATTACAAAATCTTTTTTGGAAAATCAAAGTTCATCTTATATTGAAAATGCTCGGGTGCTCGGTAGAAAGCCAGTAACCATCTTTTTTAAGGTAGTACTGCCCCTTTCGCGACCGGCTATTGTCGGTGGGATTGTACTAGTAATCTATGAAGTCTTGAGTGACTATGGACTAACAAGCTATTTTGGCATTCATACAATCACAACCGCTATTTTTCAAACGTGGTTTGCGATGTACGATGTGCAAACAGCGATGAGACTGGCTGCTTGGTTAATGGTGATCATCGTAGGTTTGTTCTTTTTAGAAAGACTTCTAAGACAACGTCGCCGTTATAATGTAAATAATAAATCACGGCCGTTAACGCCGATGAAACTTAAAGGCTTTTCTGCCTTTGGAGCTTTCATGTATTGTTTTGGAGTATTTCTAATTGGATTTTTCATTCCATTTATTCAATTAATTTCATGGGCGAAACTAACCTTTGCTAAAGTATGGGATGACTCGTTTATTACACTGCTTTATCAAACAGTATATGTGGCTATTATTTCAACGTTCTTAATACTTATTTTTGCAGTTATTGTTGCGAATGTTTCGAGAAAACATACGCCGTTTTCATTTATTCTCTCAAAAATTGTAACATCAGGCTACTCAATCCCGGGCGCCATCGTTGCCATTGGTGTTCTAGCGGTCTTTATTACATTGGATAAATGGTTAGCGCCGCTATATTCACAAATGGGGTTAGGGAATGCACCTTTAATATTAAGCATGTCGCTCGGAATGTTAATTGTTGGTTATGCAATTCGCTTTATGGCCACTGGATTTAATGCGATTGAGGTTGGTTTTGAAAAAGTAGGGACTAAATATACGGAAGCATCAAGGATACTAGGAAACGGAATTACAAAGACTTTCTTTAAAGTGGACCTTCCTTTAATAAAGGGTGCTCTTGCTAGTGGTTTTATTCTAACGTTTGTTGAAATTACAAAAGAGTTACCATTGGTATTGTTATTAAGACCTTTTAATTTTGATACATTAGCTACCAAAACATACCAATATGCGAATGATGAACAAATTTATGAAGCCTCGATTACGTCGTTAATGATTATTGGGATTAGTGTATTGTCTGTAATTGTCTTTCAAATAATAGATAGGAAGAAGGTGAAACAATGACTATTTTAGAAATTAAAAATCTAACATTTTCGTTTTCACAAGCAGCTGAACCAGTCATTAAAAACTTTTCATTTTCGATGGGAAAAGGTGAAATTGTCGGTATTTTAGGGCAAAGCGGCAGCGGCAAAAGTACGTTGCTTCGCTTAATATCAGGTTTGGAGATGGCCCAAATAGGAATGATAAAAATTGCTGGGACGCTAGTGCTTGATGAAGGGTTATTTCTTCAACCTGAAGATCGAGGCGTAGGGATGGTATTTCAGGATTACGCTTTGTTTCCACATATGAATGTTAGAGACAATATTCTTTTCGGTCTAAACCGGCTTCCAAGAAAGGACAGAAAAGAGCGAGTGAAGGAAATGCTGGAGCTGGTGAAAATGGAGCAATTTGAGTCACGATACCCACATGAATTAAGTGGAGGTCAACAGCAACGGATCGCACTCGCACGTGCACTGGCCCCGAAACCTAATTTGCTGCTAATGGATGAGCCGTTCAGTAATTTAGATGCGGATTTAAAGGAATCCATTCGTGAGGATCTACGGACAATTCTAAAAAAGGCAAATATGACGTGCATTATTGTTACACATGACAAAAATGATGTAGATGCGATATGTGACCGCAGTATTGTTTTCGGCCAACCCCAAAATAGTAAAGGGAATAAGAATGGAAAGATAACGATTGTTCAGTAAAAGGGTTAAATAAATATTTGATTAATGGAAATACTTTAAAACTCCTTGTGTTTTATTGGAAAATCAATTACTATTTGATTAGCAAAAAAGGAAGGGTGACCTTGGAACAATGATCTTTTAATCCTATTTTAAGAAAAAATTCGTAAAGAGCAACTTTAAAGATACGAGCGATTTTCTGGATAGGATTAGTATGTACATTGTTGATACAAACCATTGGTCATTGTGTCCCTTTTGTTGTAGGGATAAATGAATTTTTGATGTTGTATTGTACTGCCTCCTGTCCAGAATTATAACAGGAGGTTTTTTATTTGGACGGAGTTCAGGCTAAATCGTCGGGTTTATTTCAAAACCGTGTATTTCAAGCAATAATCATTTCAGGTTTATTTTTACAAATCGGTATATGGGTTCGAAACTTTGCTGTATTGCTTTTTGTAATGGAAAAAACGAATGGGGATTCGTTTGCAGTTTCGATGATCTCTGTTGCTGAATTTGCCCCGATATTTATTTTTTCCTTTATCGGCGGAACATTTGCCGATCGCTGGAGTCCGAAAAGGACGATGGTATGGTGTGATGTTTTAAGTGCGTTATCGATATTTGCGGTACTAATCACTCTAGTATTTGGGACTTGGCAGATCGTGTTTTTTGCAACATTAATTTCTGCAATCCTATCACAATTTTCGCAGCCCTCAGGCTTGAAGTTGTTTAAAATGCATTTGCCAATGGAACAAATGCAGCAGGGGATGTCGTTTTATCAAACGATCTTTGCCGTATTTATGGTATTGGGACCAATTGTCGGAACATTTGTATTTGAATCGTTTGGTATTAATGTATCAATTGCGATCACTGGAATTGCCTTTCTTCTTTCTGCTGTTGCCCTAGGTTTCCTTCCAAAAGATCGTAAACTGGAAGAAAATAATGGTGACACGACTTTATGGGAGGAAATGAAAAGTGGTATAAAGTATGTGTTGCAAAAGAGAGATTTAAGTTTACTTGGACTATGCTTTATGGGTGCCGGGCTTGGACTCGGTTTTATTCAACCGCTTGGGATTTTTCTAATCACAGAAAGACTTGGATTGCCGAAGGAAAATCTGCAATGGCTTTTAATGTCTAACGGCATTGGTATGATCCTTGGGGGCGCGGTCATTATGATGTTCGCGAAAAACGTTGCACCTCAAAGGTTGTTAACCTTTGGAATGCTATCAAATGCCATTGGCATCGCAATTGTAGGTCTTTCAACAAATTTGTGGCTAACGTTGGCTGTTGAGTTTTTTATCGGCTTCATGATGCCATGTATTCATATTGGTATCAATACATGGATCATCCAAAGTACGGAAGCGGCATTTATCGGAAGAGTAAATGGAATCCTAAGTCCACTCTTTACAGGGTCAATGGTTATAACAATGAGTATGGCAGGGATATTAAAAGAACAATTTTCATTGGTTATTATGTTTGAAGCGGCCGCTATCTTGTTTATTGTTGGCATGAGCTTTATCTTGCCTTTATTTAATAATTCAATAAATGTCAAAATAGTTGAATAATTTATGGTAAAATGGCTTTAATAAAGGCCATTTTTTTTTATCAAATTTGGAGGAGCGGGATGCTGGATGACGGAGTGGAGGCAAAATGATTTTTTAATTTCAACAGATAAAAATTTATTGGATATCAATGTAATTTATAATTTCCTTGGGCATGAGTCTTATTGGGCGAAGGATCGTCCTCGGGAAATCGTTGAGAAATCAATTGAAAATTCTTTGCTTTGCTTCGGAATTTATAAAGAGAATATGGATGGGACGATTGAACAGGTAGGTTTTGCGCGAGTTATTACGGACAAGGCAACGTTTGCCTATCTTTGTGATGTCTTTGTCGTTCCCGAGTTTCGTGGCATCGGCTTATCAAAGTGGTTGATGGGTATCATCACTACTCATCCGGAACTTCAAACGGTGCGCAGGATGCTGCTTGTTACATACGATGCCCATAAGCTTTATGCCCAATATGGATTTAAAGATATTGATATGCCACAACAATTCATGCAGCTAATCCAAAATGCCCCTAAAAAGATTCCTTATATCATTGATGATCAGGATCAAATTTGTTGAATGATAGTAGGGAAGGTATGATAGACTAATAAAGTCGAATTAAAGATACAAAATAAAAGGGGCGCTTATTTTTGTGGGAATCAATCATGACATACGAATTCTTATATGAAGTATCAATCTCAGTAGGGATATTTCTACTATTTCTGATCTTAAGAAAGGTTTTCACCAAATATATTTTTCATCTCATTTTAAAACTGGCACATAAGACTCCGACAGATCTCTTTTCGCATATTTGGCTTTCTTTTGAGAAACCGATTGGGTGGCTGTTCGTGATTATCGGTTTTAATGTTGCAGCCAGCTTTTTTCCTTATATTGACCCAAGAAATCCAATATTTGTGCATATTATGAAATCCCTTATTATTCTGATGATTACATGGGGTTTGTATAATGTGGCCTCTGCCAGCTCCATCGCGATCATGAAGATCAATAAAAAACTCAATGTTGATATTGATGAAATCTTAATTCCTTTTTTATCGAAAACGATACGGTTTATTATAGTTGCAATTAGTCTTAGCATCATTCTCCAAGAATTCAACTATAATATCAATAGTTTAGTGGCAGGGTTAGGGATCGGCGGGGTTGCTGTTGCACTCGCGGCCAAGGATGCACTCGGAAACTTGTTTGGTGGTCTTATTATTATCACAGAAAAGCCATTTTCAATCGGCGATTGGATTATGACACCAACTGTTGAAGGAACTGTTGAGGATATTACGTTTCGAAGCACGAAGATCAGAACGTTCGCGCAGGCTTTAGTTACCGTGCCTAATGCAACGTTAGCCAATGAGGCCATCACGAACTGGAGTAAGATGGGGAAGCGGAGAATTACCTTCCAATTAGGTGTCACTTTTGAGACGCCGAAGGAAAAGCTAGAAAATACAATAAATAAAATAGAAGAAATGCTGAAAAAACATTCTGACGTTCATCCTGATACGATTTTTGTTACTTTTGATAATTACAATGTTAACAGTTTAGATATTTTTCTCTATTTCTTTACAAAAACAACAGTCTGGGCAGAGTATTTACAAGTGAAGCAGGATATCAATTTTAAAATTATGGCAATCCTTGAATCTGAGGGTGTACAAGTGGCATTACCAACGAGAACGTTAATTACAACAAAGGAATCTGAAAGTATGATGAAGGCTGCAACAAAAGAAAAGGATAGAGTAAGAGAAAGAGACTTGTAATAATGGGAAAGTCAGTTGCTAATGCTATTTAGCAGCTGATTTTTTTTATATTAGTTAAAGCTTTTTTATTGTTATGTTACAAAATAAATGATAACATTATTTTATGTAACATTAGTAGGAGGAAATCGTGTGGAGTTCGTTGAGCCAATTAAGGATATTGAGAAAATAAATGCGATTAAAGATCTATTAAAGAAACAATCTCAGCGAGATCTCTTATTATTTGTTTTAGGCATTAATACAGGCATTAGAGTGCACGATTTACTTTCGTTAAGGGTTGAACATGTTCGTGAAGGTGACAAAATTAAGGAATTTCTCTATTTAAAAGATGAAACTCGAGATGAGATGAGGGCATACTATTTAAATTCCAAAGTACAACAAGAACTTATAAGCTACTTTGTTATTTATGAGTTAAAGGATAGTGACTTTCTATTTAAGTCGAAAAAGAATGAACAGCCTATTACGAGGCAACAGGCCTATAGAATTATCAATAAAGCAGCAAAAGATGTTGGAATATTAGGGAAAATTGGCATGCACACACTTAGAAAAACATTTGGTTATCATGCTTATCGAAAGGGAATTGCGATTTCCATCTTGAGGGATATTTATAATCATCATTCATCATCTGAGACATTACATTATATTGGAATAGATAAAGAGGATATCCGACGACATATTAAAGTCGATGTAAATTTATAAGAATACAAATCTAAAACCCCCTCCGTATGAGGCGGGAGGGGGTTATAGAAAGTCGTCGAGAGAGTCTGAGTCTGTTTTCATTTCAACATTTGACAAATCCGTTATAATATCATCATTTACTTGTACTTGTAAGGTTTCTTTATCTTTCATAAACTTAAAAATCCCATTATTAAAATCTGTGCCAATTTCCTTAAAGAAGATCCCTTCAAATTTGACATCCTCTGTATGCTTAAAGACGAGACGGTAATTTTTCTCTTCCTTAATTAAATAGGCACGTACACCTTTATCAAATTGTCTATCCGGATTCTTTAAATAACGGGCTACGGAAATGATATGAAGGTCGACAAAGGGAATCTCTTTAAGCAGTGAGTTGATGATAGACCCTTTTGCGATCTGTTCCCAACGGCTTTGGGCTGTCTGACCAATAATAAGTTGCGTAATATTCTTTTCTCTGGCAACCTCAGCAATCACTTTATACACGGGTCTTTTTTCATTATCCTTCAGAATAAATGCTTGAGCATTGTGCTCCTTAGCAAGTTGTTGCCATTTTGTAATATAGTTAGATTTTTCCGCATCCAATTCATCGAACGGTGAAGGATCAACTGTTAGGATGTACAAAGGACAATTGAGCATTCGGGCTATTTTACAGCCCCGTTGAATGAGACGCTCACCATTAGGACCATAATAAACACAGACGAGAATACTTTCGTCCATCCGGTCTTTTTTCTTCATATTTATTCACCTCGGTAAGAAATGGACAAATGATTGTAACTAAGACTTCCGCTTTTGAGATTGGTTTATGTATGACTATACCCTATGCATCATCAGCAGTCAACGGATATAGGAATCTATAAAAAAGTAAAGGGGGGAATTTAATGCAGTTATTGCATTTGATGATTTTGCTACCATTTTTATTTGTAGTGTTTATTCCGTTTTTATATAAAAGATTTAATTCACAACTCCATACGGGTTGGTTTGTTCTTTTTATTCCACTTATACTCTTGCTCTATTTAGTCACCTTTATTCCCAAGGTTTCCAATGGTAATACCATTTTTGCGTCAATGCCTTGGATACCTTCCTATCATATTGATTTCACGATCCATATGGATGGATTAAGTTTATTATTTGGACTATTAGTTGCCGGTATCGGTACTCTTGTTGTCCTTTATTCCATTTATTATTTGTCTAAGCACCGTGAAACTTTGCATAATTTCTACGTGTATTTGCTTTTATTCATGGGTGCGATGATGGGACTAGTATTCTCAGATAATATATTTGTTCTATATGTATTTTGGGAAATGACTAGCATTTCTTCATTCTTATTGATTGCTTATTGGTATGAACGAGATAAATCACGGTATGGGGCTCAGAAATCCATGTTAATTACAATTTTTGGTGGATTAGCCATGCTTGCCGGGCTCATCATGCTTTCCATGATAGCTGACACTTGCAGTATTCGTGAAATGGTAAGCAGCATCCATGTCACATCTTTTTATTCTCATGATTTGTTTATCCCTGCTATGATTTTGATTCTACTAGGAGCATTCACGAAGTCAGCACAGTTTCCGTTCAGTATTTGGTTGCCGGATGCAATGGAAGCACCTACCCCGATTAGTGCCTATCTTCATTCTGCAACAATGGTGAAGGCGGGAATTTATTTAGTTGCCCGGTTGACACCTGTTTTTGGTGGATCTGATGAGTGGTTCTGGCTTGTAACTGGAGTGGGACTTGTTACATTATTGTACGGTTCGATTAATGCAGTACGGCAAACCGACTTGAAAGCATTGCTCGCCTATTCAACAATTAGCCAGCTAGGATTGATTATGAGTCTCCTTGGCTTAGGTTCAGCGGCCTTGTACTATGGCTTAGGTGATGAAGCTACCGTTTATGCCATTGCTGTTTTTGCAGCGATTTTTCACCTAGTCAATCACTCAACATTTAAAGGCTGCTTATTTATGGTTGTTGGGATTATTGACCATGAAACTGGAACACGTGATATTCGTAGGCTTGGTGGATTAATGCATTTTATGCCGATATCATTTACTTTGACCATCGTTGGAGGCTTTGCGATGGCTGGATTGCCACCATTTAATGGTTTCCTTAGTAAGGAAATGTTTTTTGCAGCAGTAATCAATGTTGTAAAGATGGACTTTGTTCACAATAATTTCATCGGAACACTGATTCCAGTACTTGCATGGATTGCAAGCGCCTTTACATTTGTCTATTGTATGATTCTTATTTTTAAGACCTTTAAAGGAAAAAATAAGGTTTCTAAAGTTGAAAAACCAATTCATGAAGCACCAATGGGTATGTTAATACCTCCACTTATTTTAGGTTTGTTGGTTATTCTAATTTTCATGTTCCCTAATGTTCTTTCCGCTTATCTTTTGCAACCGGCATGGTCAGGAGTTTTGCCGGAACTTGCGGAAAAAGGAAAGCTTCAAATTGAAATCAGTGCCTGGCATGGTTTAAATACGGAACTATGGATGACAATCGGTGTCATTGTTGTAGGTACAATCCTGTATCTAACACTTAGGAAATGGTACCGCGTGTATCTTATCTATCCGGAGGCTGCTACGCTTAATCGTTTATATGACAATGCTTTGAAAATAATGGAGTTATTCTCAAGAAGGATTACCGATCGTTATATGACTGGATATATTCGTGATTATCTTGTTTATATTTTCGTCTTCATCGTTGTGATGGTGGGTGGAAGCTTATGGTTGTTTGATGGATTTGTCTACACTCCATCAATGGATGCACCAGTAAATATTTATGAGGTAAGTTTGGTTATTGCAATGGTGATCTCAGCCTTAACAGTTCTTCTCTCTAAATCAAGAATGACAGCTGTTATTTCAGTCGGAGCATTAGGGTTCTTCGTGTCATTTTTCTTTGTTTTGTTCCGTGCTCCAGATTTGGCTCTTACTCAACTAGTTGTTGAGACTGTAACAACGGTTTTGTTTTTACTGTGCTTTTATCATTTGCCGCAATTCAAGAAGGAAATGAGTCATCTTCGCTTTAAGGTTAGTAATGCATTCATTTCGATTGTGGTTGGTATAGTTGTCACAATTGTGTCCTTGTCAGCTAATGGAACTCGTCTGTTTCCTTCCATTTCAAGTTATTATGAGGATGCGTATGTACTTGCAGGTGCAAAAAATGTTGTCAATGCCATTCTTGTTGATTTTCGTGGAATTGATACAATGCTCGAAATCCTCGTCTTAACCATCGCAGGATTAGGAGTCTATATCTTAATTAAACTGAGATTATCAGGGAGGGGGAGGGATAAGAATGAGGAAGCCAAATGATGTGATTATCCGAGGTGTAACGAAGGTCGTGGTTGTAATTATTTTTACCTTTGCTATCAATCTATTCATCTCAGGACATCATTATCCCGGCGGGGGATTTATCGGTGGGCTCGCATTTTCATCGGGGATTATCTTACTATTTCTTACCTTTGATATAGAGTCCGTTCATAAAAATATACCAGTAGATTTTAAAGTTCTCGCAGCTATAGGAGTATTAATTGCTGTTTTGACGGGTGTAGGTGGGATGCTCTTAGATGCACCATTTTTATCGCAGTCGTTCGGTTATTTTGAGCTTCCCATTTTCGGAAAAACTGAGCTTGCTACAGCGGTGTTATTTGATGTTGGAGTCGCCCTAGCGGTGATCGGCACTTCTCTTATGATCATTATGAGTATAGGAGATGATCGATAATGGAGACGTTAATGTCTATTTTTGTTGGTGTGTTAGTAGCCATTGGAACGTATTTAATATTAACGAAGAATCTTTTAAGGATTATTCTAGGTACATCCATTATCGGTCATGCTGTCAATATTCTTATCATCACAATGGGGGGATTGAAAAAAGGAGGCCCACCTCTGTTGTGGACTAAGGATTTAACTTATGCAGATTCATTGCCGCAGGCTCTAATATTAACGGCAATTGTAATTAATTTTGCGACAACAGCTCTGTTTCTAGTGCTTAGCTACCGTTCCTACCAGGTGTTAGGCGTGGATGATACTGAAAAACTGAGAGGGATCGACGATGAGTAATTTGGTAATCTTACCTGTTATTATTCCAGTAATAACTGGGCTATTGCTTGTGATACTTAGAAAATATATTCGTTTGCAGCGGTTTCTAAGTATTTTTTCGATTGTTGGACTTATAGTTGTATCTCTTTATTTGGTGAATGAAATCAAAACAAAGGGTATTCAAACCCTTCAGCTCGGTGGCTGGGAGGCTCCGTTCGGTGTAAGCATGGTGCTCGATATGTTTTCTGCTCTTCTACTACTTATCACGAGTATTGTTGCGTTCTGTTGTGTGCTATATGCCTTTCATTCTATTGGGAGAGAGAGAGAATTCTTCTATTTTTATCCCCTCTTTTTATTCTTAATTGCTGGTGTAAACGGGTCCTTTATCACAGGTGATATCTTTAATCTATTTGTGTGCTTTGAGGTCATGCTCGTTTCCTCCTATGTATTAATTTCTATTGGGGGGATGAAGAGACAGCTTAAAGCCTCCATTAAATATATCTTAGTGAATATCCTGTCATCGTTCCTTTTTCTCATCGCAATCGCTTATCTTTATGCGATATACGGAACGTTGAACTTTGCTCATCTATCCGTTCGTGTTGCGGAGACTGGACAGGAGGGTTTGGTCACTACCGTAGCGATTTTGTTCTTAATTGTTTTTAGCTTAAAGGCTGGATTATTTCTATTTTTTTGGCTTCCTAGTTCGTATAGCGCACCACCAACTGCTATCTCGGCCATTTTCGCATCCCTTCTAACAAAAGTGGGGATCTATGCTATTGTAAGAATTTTTACCCTCGTCTTTTATCATCAGCCTGAGACAACCCATTTATTAATCGGTATTCTAGCGGCAGTCACAATGTTGTTAGGTGCAATAGGGGCTGTTGCTTATGGGGATGTAAGGAGAATTTTAGCTTATAACGTTATCGTTGGTGTTGGCTTTCTTTTAGCAGGGGTTGCTTCTTTTACGACCCAGGGACTGACAGGAACACTTTATTATTTTATCCACGATATGATTGGTAAAGCGCTCATCTTTCTGTTGGGAGGGACAATCATTCACTTAACAGGAATAAGCAAGCTAAAGGAAATGAGCGGTCTCATTCGCTTGCACCCAACATTAGGATGGATGTTTTTTATAGCGGCTTTGGCTCTTTCAGGAATTCCCCCGTTAAGCGGATTTCTCGGAAAGATATTTATTACAGAAGGGACTTTTCACGCTAGCTATTATTGGCTAGGGGGAATTGGTCTTCTTACGAGTCTATTTGTGCTGTATTCTTTAATGAAAATATTTATGAATGTATTTTGGGGATACACGGAAATCACTATTGAAGAGGAAAAAGGAACAACGAAAGGGCTTTTATTGCCGATGGGTATTCTCACTGCGTTAACGATTCTGCTTGGTTTAGGAGCGGAAGGCATTCATGAATATGTGGACTTAGCTGTTGATGTGCTTATGAATCCAAGCCTATACGTTGAGGCTGTACTAGGAGTAGATCCAAAAACATAGTTCAACTTTATTCGGCAGATTCTTTATTGGTGGAAAGGGGTGGTTGCATATGTCCATGCAGGTTTTAATCAATTTATTTATCGGTGTGTTATGGATGTTTCTACAGGATAACTGGGGCTTGCTAACTTTTTTTAGTGGCTATTTATTCGGACTATTAGTCTTATTTATTCTACGTAGATATTTTCCCACGAAGTTTTATCCGATCACTTTATTTGCCATTATGCAACTGGTTGTTTTATTTTTTTATGAATTGTTTATATCCAGTATTACTGTTGTTCGGCAGGTAATAAGACCGAGGATTAATGTGACCCCGGGCATATTTACATTAAAAACAGAATTGGAGGGAGATTTAGAAGTTATTCTACTTGCTCTTCTCTTAACATTGACACCAGGTTCTGTCGTTGTAGAGGTCTCTCCTGATAATAAGAAATTCTATATTCATGCAATGGATATTCCTGAGTCGAGTGATGCCGTTATTCGCTCGACAACTAGATTTGAAGCAGCGATAAAGAAGGTGACACGTCCATGATCAAAGGAATGCTTATATGCTCGTTATTTTTTCTCACATTTTCTATTTTCGCGATTATTTATCGGCTAGTGAAGGGACCGTCAGCCCCTGATCGCATCCAAGCCCTTGATGCTTTAGGAATCAATATCATCTCTGGAGTCGCCATTTTTTCTGTTCTTCTAGGGAATACAGGATTCTTCGAATTTATCCTCTTGATTGGAATCTTGTCTTTTATTGGAACGATTGCTTTTGCTAGGTATATTGAAAGGGGTGTTGTCATTGAACGGAAGCATTCCGAGTGAATTTCTGCCCGTATTGTTAATTTTAATTGGAACGGTTTTTAGTTTTTTAAGTGCTGTTGGGTTAATTCGGCTTCCTGATGTTTATACTCGTGCTCATGCAGCCTCAAAAAGTGCAACCCTTGGCGTACTTTTTGCACTTGTCGGGACATTTCTCTATTTTCTTTGGGAGGAAGGTTATTTCAGTATTCGCTTGTTTTTAGGGATCTTTTTTGTCTTTCTTACGGCACCTGTAGCAGCACATGTCATTCTGCGTTCTGCCTATCGTGCCAATGTAGAACTTGCGGAACAATCTGTTCAGGACGATTTAAAGGAAGTGTTAAAAAAAGAGTAATTATCTTTGCAGATAGTTACTCTCTTTTGTTCTTTAGTTCGCACCTAAAATATCAAGAATTTCTTCAGGTACATACGCTTTGCCATTCTTAATCTCTGGAACTACTTTAAAATAGCGTAGGCTTTTATTATAACTATATTGTTCTTTTCCAATTGAAATTAAAAATGAACGATTCTGCTGACGAATTTCGATCGTTGCTGATTTATTTTGCCATTCAACTTTGTAGCCGAAGTGCTCCGCCACTTTTCGAATTGGAATCATCTTTTCCCCTTTTTCCATATAGTAGTCATCGCCAATTGCAAATTGCGCTTCCTCCAACATATGTTTTTGGGCTATATCTAATGCAATAATTTTAGTTGGTGTTGTTTGTGCAGGAATGCTTTTTGTAGAAACGGTGTAAAAAACAATTAGTTCCTTCCCTTTTAGTTCTTCAGCACTTATATTTTTGCCTTTTTCATTTAAGATTACTGTTTTTTCGCCAATATTAAGTTTAAGATCATTATCCAAACTTACTAAATTCTCATCAAATAATCCGACTTTCACATTTCCTGTTTTTTCTTCATCGTTTACAATGACGATTTCTGGCGTGATTCTTGGTGGATAAATCATGAGCATCGGCTTATGCTTATCATAATAAGCATCAATAAGAAGACCTTCCTTTAGGGAATCTCTTTTTAGTTGTTCCGTAGTACTACTATTAAATATAAGAGCTTCGTCTGTAATATTTAAATGGGTTTCCGTTGTTTTTTCCTTATCTTCAACAATTAATTTAGGTAAGTTGGCATCATCTTTGATTACCTTAGAAATTACTCCAGAAACTTTCATGAAGTTTGATACATCCTGCTGTTGGACATTTTCTGCAATCGGCATTACTGGTAAGTTCACTGGTGCAATACTTTGTGCAGATACTGGTGCTTGAAATAGAAAAGGTCCAGAAACTAGTGCTGCGATTGTTAGTGTGTTTAATTTTTTCATTTCTATTCTCCTCCTTCATAATGATTTGTCGTTGAAAGTTAAGAAAGGTTACATGTTCATACATTTTTTAAACTTAAATAGAAAAATATGTAATATAATATATAGTAGGTAGTAGTCTAGATAATAGTCTAATAGAGGGGTGAGCTCATAGTGAATCAAATGAAAAATGAAATGAATGAAAAGATTGAACAACTGGTCTTCATTGACTCCTTAACGATGCTTCCGAATTTCAGGTATTTCAAAGATGTTTTTGATCGCAAATGGAAAAATGCAGTTCGAAAACAAGAACCAATTTCTTTAATTATATTTGATTTAGATCATTTAGCGCTTTTCAATGAACTTTATGGTTTTGAAGAAGGGGATAAGCTCTTGATAAAAATGGCACAAAAAGTTAAGGCAATGCTAAACAGACCTGAAGATTTTCTTGCGAGGTATGAAGGTGGAAAGTTTATCATCATCCTGCCCGAGACCAATATGAATGGTGCTTTGCAGGTTGCTGAAATGATTCGTCAAGGAGTTGAAACCTTGCAAATTCCTCATGAAGGTTCAACTACATCAAGCTTTGTTACTACAAGCTTTGGAGTTGGAACCAAAATTCCGTTTGTTTGGGAAGATCCATTCCATTTTCTCAAAGCGGTTGAACAAGCCATGCACAGCGCCAAGAAAAGTGGAAGGAACCAAGTGATTTGGAATAATGTTTTTATGCACGATGATAAACATTAACAAGAAGTAGGCGGGGAATCACATTCATTCGAAAAAAAAGAAATCCCGCCTATTTTTATTTTTTAGATGATCAAAAAGTCGTGATATAATTATTAAAAAGGGGTGGATTGATGGAAAAGGGTTTATTAAAAAATCAATACAATCATACACATGAGGTATCGTTATCGCCTGAAGTATCTTCAACTGAAGAAATAAAAAATCGCATGATGCAGCATCAGAAATTAACAAAAAGCAAAGTGGTAAAACGGGCTTTCTTCTTAACTTTTGGTGCAGTTTTAATGGCAGTTGGACTCGAAATTTTTCTTGTTCCCAATCAAATTATGGATGGGGGCATTACTGGTATTTCGATTATTTTATCATACTTGCTGGGCGCTAAATTAGGGGTGTTTTTATTCCTCTTAAACGTACCTTTCTTCTTTGTCGGTTATAAGCAAATAGGGAAGACCTTCGCTATTTCCACTTTATATGGTATTGCCATTATGTCCATTTCAACGGCTTTTTTTCACCCAGTACCAGCATTCACCGAAGACATTTTGCTTGCAACGGTTTTTGGTGGAATAGCTCTTGGTGCTGGGGTGGGTCTCGTTATTCGCTACGGTGGCTCTCTTGATGGTACTGAAATACTTGCGATCATCATTAATAAAAAGCTTCCATTTTCTGTTGGGGAAGTAGTCATGTTTTTTAACCTATTTATCTTTAGCTGTGGTGGCTTTGTTTTTGGATGGGATCGCGCTATGTACTCCATTTTAGCCTATTTTATTGCATTTAAAACAATTGATATCGTAATCGAAGGTCTGGATCAGTCTAAATCTGTTTGGATTATAAGTGATAAAGATCAAGATATAGGGGAGGCTTTAATGGCGCGTTTAGGCCGTGGAGTCACGTATCTTAAAGGTGAAGGAGCCTATACAGGTGATGATAAAAAGGTTATTTTTTGTGTCATCTCTCGTCTTGAAGAAGCAAAGTTAAAGTCAATAGTGGAAGAAGTGGATCCTTCTGCCTTTTTAGCAGTATCGGATATTGCCGAAGTGCGCGGCGGAAGATTTAAAAAGAAATCTATTCATTAAAAACAAGGGATAAAACATTTTTTATGAAGCACTCTATATGTGTACTGAATACACATTTAGGAGGAAAAACAAATGGCACAAGTAGATGTTAATAAGTTAAAACAAGCGGAAGCAGTCTCATCCCTTGCGAAGGATTCCATTACCCAAGCGATTGAACAATCTGCGGCTAATACAGTCCTATGCGCTGAGGCATTAAAGCAAGCATCTAACGAGATAGCACAAGCACAAACATTAATCAGTCAGGTACAATCGCAGCTGCAAACTCAACAACAGCAGCAACAATCTTCAGGTGATCCAGAATTTCAAATTTAGTTCAAAAAAAGGTGTCATAACGTTATGACACCTTTTTATTTTAGGGAAATCAAATAAAGTTTTGAAAACATGACATTTGTTTATATTAAAACGTGGAATGCTCTGATACCCTGATAGTGTCTATATCATTTTTTTGAAATGGGGTATTAATTTGGGAATTCCAAATTTACAAATTGCACATATCAAACCTAGTGTTCCGATTTTTCAAGGAGGAATGGGAATCGGGATTTCTCTTAGTGGATTAGCTTCAGCTGTAGCCAATGCAGGTGGGGTCGGTATTATTTCCGGTACAGGCATTACGTTAGAGGAAATGAAGTATCATATCCGAAAAGCCAGAGCGCTTACAAATGGGAAAGGCTATATTGGAGTTAACGTTTTGTTTGCTATGAATGATTTTGCGGAAAAAATGAAAGCAGCCATGGAAGAAAAAGTAGATTTTATTATTTCGGGTGCAGGCATATCAAGGGATATGTATGCATGGGGAAGAGAGTATAATATTCCAGTTATTTCCATTGTCTCATCGGCAAAGGTGGCAAGGCTTTCTGAAAAATTGGGAGCGGCAGCTGTTGTAGTAGAAGGCCATGAAGCAGGTGGACATCTTGGCACAGATCGACCGTTGTTTGAAATTTTACCAGAGGTTGTAGAAGCAGTTAACATTCCAGTGCTGGCGGCTGGCGGCATAATGACAGGTGCTGATGTAGCAAAAGCGCTGAAAATGGGCGCTGCTGGTGTACAAATGGGAACTCGGTTTGTTGCAAGTGTAGAGTGTGATGCCCCAATGTCATTTAAACAAAAGTACGTAGATGCTGTGGCTGAGGATTTAGAGTTAGTCAAAACAACAGTAGGATTGCAGGGTAGAGCGATTAAAAATAAGTTCCTTGATATGATTCGAGATGGAGGCAAGGTTAAGATCGACCATTGCTATGATTGTTTAAAGAATTGTTCTTACCAGTTCTGTACGTTGGATTCATTAAAACGTTCTATAAAAGGTGATGTTGAAACTGGCCTAGTGTTTGCTGGTGCTAGGGTTGGCGAAATAAATGAAATCTTATCTGTAAAGCAAATTATTGATAAAATAATGGAAGAATGCAAACAGGCTAATACAATCGATCAAAATAATTTTGCGTTGAGCTAAGATTTACGGAGGTTGTCTTTATTCTTAAGACAATCTTTTTTACTTTTTACATTTTGCTTTAAATAGAAATCAGTAGTAAATTAATAGATGCATATAAAAACTTAATAACGGCAGTAAAGGATGTGAAGGGATGGAGAAAAGATTCAGTTTTAGCATTATTAATTTTATCAAAGGAATGTTTTTAGTGCCTTTATTTTTCGTATTCTTTGTAATGAGTGCCTGCTCATCAGAAGAGGCACCAAGGGAAATTGAACTTAAACCATATACTTTAATGGATTTGGCGGAACAGGATTTTGCGGGCGTGGACAAAATCACAATTAAAAGTGGTGAAACAGGGGAAGAGAAGACGTTTGAAGACCCTGAGCAAGTTTCAAATTTTATTAAAAACATGGAAAATGCCTATTTTACACCCGATATCAACCAAGAAAAAAGGACTGGCTGGACATATTGGGTAAAATTATATGAAGGCAAAAAAATGGTTTATGAATTTTATCCAAGTTATGTAGATGATATTTATTTCAAACCTGATGAAAAAGTAATAGCAAATATTGAGGAATTATTTAATTCAAAAAAATAACGAGATAATTTTTACTATGAGTATAGTAAAATATATAATTATAGTAAAATGTATTACATCTTTAAATATTAGTTTAAATCCCAAGAAACCTTAGCTATAATGAAAATAGTTCAGTTTTTTGAGGATGTGTCTTTAAGTGTCTATACAAGTTGATTCAAAATGGAACGATATTATTAATTACATTGGATTAAAAGATGAGCATTTAGAGCTTCTACATAACCAAAAAGCTTTTTTTGAAAAATATGCTAACGAGGTTGTTATAGATTTTTATTCAAGAGTTTTAAAAAATGATTCTCTTTCCAATATTGTTCTTGAATTTTCAACGTTTGACCGTTTAACAAAATCGCAAATCATCTATTTTAATCATTTGTTTTCAAGAAATATTGATTATTTATATATAATGTTTGTTCAAAAAATAGGAAGTACCCATTTTCGAATTGGTCTCAACCCTGAGTGGTTTTTAGCAGGGGTGAACGTCTATTTGGATGGAGTTTATAAATTATGCAGTCAATTAGACAATGGTCTTGATATTTATCATGCTTTCGCGAAGCGGATCTTATTTGATACGGAAGTATGCCTGGACCAATATGATCAACTTCGGATACAAAACAAAATAATTTAGCTACTAAAGGGGCGGCCGGTTAGGTTGCCTCTTTTTTGACATTTACTTGACATACTAAAATGTTATGATTGACGTAGCTTAATAGTAAATGAGGGAGTCTAATGAAAACGATTTTAGTTGTTGAAGATGAACTTGCTATTTCCATTGTTTTAAAAGCCTATCTTGAGAAAAATGGTTATAAAGTTCTACAGGCTTTTAGTGGAAAGGAAGCAATAGAAATATTTGAAGATGAAAAACCGTTGCTAGTTTTATTAGATGTTATGCTTCCAGACCTGAATGGCTGGAGTGTATTACAATATATTCGGGGTAGAAGCTCTTGTCCTGTCATCATGCTGACTGCACTTGGGGATATTGATAATAAGTTGAATGGCTTTAATCAAGGGGCGGATGATTACCTATCAAAACCATTTATAGGCGAAGAAGTCGTTGCCAGAGTGACTGCTGTATTGCGCCGTTCTACCCAGATAATCGAAAATGATCAGATTGTTTATTACGGCAGTTTAAAGATAGACTTTCAAGCCCACGCTGTCTTTTTAAATGGGATTGAGTTAACCTTCCCGCCTCGTGATTTATCGCTATTTCTATTTTTGGCAAAGCACCCGAATCAAACTTTTACAAGAGAGCAGTTAATAGAATATGTCTGGGGGATTGATTTTGAAGGCAGCGACCGGGCTGTGGATTTGGCGATAAAAAGGATAAGAAAGATGGTATCTAATTGGCCGGAAACAGAAGGTGAAATAAAAACTTTAAGAGGATTGGGGTATCAATTCAGTGTTAAAGAAAAATGATGAACGGCCTTCTCTTATTCGCTATTGGACTACACGCTATTTTCTAACATTATGCATCGGTTTGATTATTATAGGTGTTCTTACTATGCTTTGGATCAGGCATACTGCGACAGAGAAACGCTTGGATATATTAGAGATGACAGCAGAGGAAATTGCCGGACGGATTACAGAATGGGACGGGCTTGTTCTGCCTAATCTATATTTACAAAGGGTCATTGATGATCGCTTCCGCTTTTTGAAATTAGAGGGAAGACCGCTCATTTATGTTGCTGATGAAAATGGGAACATTGTCTATGGGATGAAAGATAAACTTTTTTCCATGTTTAATTTTAATGAAATCATCTCCCATTCCAATAACAAAAATGTACAAAAGATTTCAATACCCAGAGGCGAAGACTATTATCTGGTGAAAAAAGAAATTATAAAAAGCAACGAACATATTGGCTGGGTTTTGATCCTGTTACAAGAAAACGAGATTAAGCGCAGCCCGGAAGAATTAAAGCTACTGTTTATCATGCTTAGCAGTTTGGCGATATTGGGCTGGGCTGTTATTTACTTTTTATTAAAAAAGCTGTTAAAACCGATAAGCAATGTCGCCCATTCCGCCGGGCAAATTGTCGATGGAAATTATGATATAAAACTCGACCCAAAGGTAAAAGAGAAGGAAATGTATGAACTATTACATTCCTTTAAAGAAATGGCGACCCGTTTACAGCAGCTCGAATCCTTACGAACAGAGCTATTAGCAGGAGTAACTCATGAATTAAAAACACCAGTTACAGCGATAAGTGGGTTAATTCAGGCTGTAAAGGATGATGTTGTAACGGGCGATGATGCAAAAGAGTTTTTGAATATTAGTCAAAAAGAGGTTGCAAGACTTCAAAAGATGGTTGAAGATTTGCTTGATTTTAATACATTTGCAGCAGGTAAGGTTAGAATTTCAAGTGAGACCATTAATCTGGGAAATTGCTTACAGGAAATTTTACATCAGTGGAAGCTTGTTCAGGAGGAAACGATTGAACTAAAAACGATATTTCCAACTGGGGTTATTATGATTTCCACAGACCCGCTCAGATTACAGCAAATCATCATGAACCTTTTAAATAATGCGAAGCAAGCATGTTCGGAGAATTGTTCGATTGAAGTCAGCGTTTATGAAATGGATCAGTTTATAGGTATTGACGTAAAAGACAATGGAACGGGCATACCAGAAGAAGAGCAGCCATTCATTTTCGAAAGATTTTTTCGAGGAAATAATAAAAAGCATAAAGTCCGCGGCTTAGGGTTAGGGTTGGCATTTAGTAAAATGATGGCCAAAGCGCTTGGCGGGGATTTGCTATTGAAAGAAAGTACGCAAGAAGGGACGATATTTACAATCCAATTACCTAAAAAAGCACCTTCGCTGTAGCTGGCGAAAGTGCTTTATATGGTGTTCTGCTATTATTGCTTTTCGTCATATCGAGGAATAAATTCAAATATTTCATGTGATTCGAAGCTATCCACAAGCTTACTAAGCCAGCGGTAATAGGCCAAACAGGAATAAAGCTTTTCGATTAATTGCTGGGCTTCTTCTCGAATATCGGCATCGATATCCTCCCGTTTCACCAAGATTTTAAGCTCCTTCATTGATTTTTCAATTGACGAGACATTCATAGAGATGGCTGGCCGCCACTTTATTGTAAATAGATCGATAAACGTCTGATACCAGTCTTCTTCTGCTTGATAAAGGTCCTTCCGCACACCTTTTTTCCAGACTTTATCCACCATTTTTAAATCCATTAAATTTCTGACTGATGTGCTCATGCTTGTTTTGCTCATCCCAAGCTCATCCTTCATTTCATCTAATGTCATTGGACTATTACTGAAAAATAAAAGTCCAAATAATCTCCCGACTGAATCCGTTATTCCGTATAAATTCATATTATGGGCAATTGTGTCGATAACACGTTCTTTTGCTAGATCTAATTGCTCTTTTGGATCAACTTCCATTACTGCTATTCCCACCAATCTTCCGATTACTACTACATATATTATGAATATAGACTACCATTAAAAATTTGAAAGTAAAGAGGGAAACAGGATAGCATTTGGGAGTAATATGGAGGTATTTTGAGAATATTGTATATTTTGTACGTACAGTTTTTTCTGTATAAACTTAACGGCCGAATATAACGGTATATGGACTTTGATGGAATAACTGGGAAAGTCTACAATTAAAAAGTCAGGGTCGGTAAAGTTATTCGATTCAGAGTAAGTGAGGTGGAAGTATGGAACAGGAGCAAACAGTAAAGCTTCAAGTTCAAAATGTAACTAAGATATTCGGAAAAAGTCCGAAAAAAGCACTTCAATTAATAGAAGAAGGTTATTCAAAGGCAGAAATACTGAAGCAAACAGGCTGTACGGTTGGTGTAAACCAGGCAAACTTTGAGGTGTATGCCGGGGAAATTTTCGTTATTATGGGCCTTTCCGGAAGTGGAAAGTCAACGCTGGTGAGAATGCTCAATCGCTTAATAGAGCCAACAATTGGTAAAATTGATCTTGATGGTTTGGACGTTGTTAAAATGAATAAGGCCGAATTACGGAAAATTCGTCGTGAAAAAATCAGTATGGTATTTCAAAAGTTTGCCCTTTTACCACATCGAACCGTTTTAGAAAATACAGAGTACGGTTTAGAGGTTCAAGGAGTGGCTAAAGAATCACGGAAACAGATAGCTTTGGAAGCTCTAAAGCTGGTTGATTTGGTAGGTTACGAGAATCAATACCCGAGCCAGTTAAGCGGTGGGATGCAGCAGCGGGTTGGACTAGCTAGAGCATTGGCAAATGATCCCGATATTCTGCTGATGGACGAAGCTTTTAGCGCATTAGACCCATTAATTAGAAAAGATATGCAGGATGAATTGTTGGAACTGCAAAGTAGGATGGAAAAAACAATTATCTTTATTACGCATGACTTGGATGAAGCGCTTAAAATTGGTGATCGGATCGCCTTAATGAAGGATGGCGCCATTGTCCAAATCGGGACTGCTGAGGAAATTTTAATGAATCCTTCGAATGAATATGTTGAAAGATTCGTAGAAGATGTTGATTTGAGCAAAGTGTTAACGGCAGGGCATGTCATGAAACGTGCAGAATTCGTGCAAGTTGATAAAGGTCCACTAGTCGCATTGCAAATGATGAGAGACCTTGGAATTTCAAGTATTTACGTTGTCGATAAAAAACAAAACTTGCTTGGTGCCGTAACAGCAGAAGAAGCAAGTAAAGCTGTAAACCAAGGCAAACCTCTAACTGCGATTTTAGAAAAAGAAATTAAAACGGTTACAAAAGAGATGTTATTAGTGGATCTTTTTGAACTAGTTTCAGAGGCTGTCATACCAGTTGCGGTAGTAGATGAAGAACATCGTCTGAGAGGCATTGTTATTCGTGGGGCTGTTCTAGGGGCCTTGTCGGGTAATGAACGTTATATCAACGATGTATCAACTATAGCACAAGAAGAAGTGGCTCCAACTACAGTAGAAGAAGGGAGGAAGGTAAATGGCTAGTAAAACAGAAGGATTATTGCCAAAACTACCTCTTGCCGATTGGATTGATTCCCTTGTTGATTGGCTGACCGCTACGTTTGATGCTGCCTTTGAGGGGATTTCAGGAGGCTTAAAAGCATTTGTTGAAGGTATGGTAGATGGTCTTGGGATAATTCCACCGATTGTTCTTATTATTTTAATGACTCTATTAACCTGGAAAATTTGTAATCGGAATATAGCTTTATTTACATTAGTAGGTTTATTTTTAATTGATAATTTAGGTTATTGGGATGCAATGCTAGATACAATTGCTTTAGTGCTTACATCGGTGATTTTATCAATTTTGATTGGAATACCGGTCGGCATTTGGGCATCACAAAGCAAAGTCGTCAAGAATATCGTAATTCCATTCCTAGACTTTATGCAAACAATGCCTGCCTTTGTATATTTAATTCCAGCTATTTTCTTCTTTAATATTGGAGTTGTACCAGGAGTTGTCGCATCGGTCATTTTTGCGACACCGCCAACAATCCGGTTGACGATATTAGGGATCAGTCAAGTGCCTGCTGACATTATCGAAGCAACTGAGGCATTTGGTTCTACAACAAAACAAAGATTAATCAAGGTGCAGCTTCCATTAGCGATGCCGACCATTATGGCGGGGATTAACCAAAGTATCATGCTTGCATTGTCCATGGTTGTTATTGCATCAATGGTTGGAGCACCTGGTCTTGGCACCGATGTATATCGTGCTGTTACACAAATCAAGACAGGAGTCGGTTTTGAAGCTGGTTTGGCAATCGTTATTATTGCGATTATTCTAGACCGGATTTCTCAAAATATAGGAAAAAATAAACAAGGGGGAACAGTATAATGAAAAGATGGTTAAGCTTTTTACTAGTTTTAGTGCTGGCTATTGGACTAGCAGCCTGCGGCTCACAAGGAGCAGGCAATGAGGGGGAAGAATCAACAACTGCAGCTGTTGGTGAAAGTGTAGATTACGAGATTATCGGGATTGACCCTGGTGCAGGCATTATGAAAGCAACTGCAAAAGCAATTGAAGATTATGGTTTGGAGGATTGGACACTTATCGAAGGTTCAGGTGCTGCCATGACAGCTGCTTTAAAAAAGGCTTATGATAAAGAGGAACCAATCATCATCACAGGCTGGACACCACATTGGAAATTTGTAAAGTTTGATTTGAAATATTTAGAAGATCCTAAAGGTGTATATGGAGAAGAAGAAAATATCCATACGATTACACGTAATGGCCTAGTAGAAGATCATCCAAATGCCGTTAAAGTATTAGATCAATTCCATTGGACTGCGGATGATATGAGTACCGTGATGGTTATGATTGAAGAAGGCACGAAGGAAGAGGAAGCCGCTGCAAAATGGGTTGAAGAGAATGCTGAAAAAGTAGCTGAATGGACTGCCGGTGCCGAAAAGGTTGATGGCGACAAAATTACGCTTGCCTACGTTGCTTGGGCTAGTGAAATCGCAAGTACAAATGTCCTTGCAAAAGTGTTAACTGATCTTGGCTATGATGTAACGATGACACAATTAGAGGCAGGTCCATTATGGGCAGGTATTGCTGACGGTAGTGCTGATGCATCTGTTGCTGCATGGCTGCCGGTCACACATGCTGACTATGCTGCCGAATTTGAGGGCAAGTTTGAAGATCTAGGTTCTAACATGGAAGGAACAAGAATTGGACTAGTTGTTCCAAGCTATATGGATATTAACTCTATCGAAGATTTAAAATAAACGTTTGTTTAAAAAGGAAGAGGCTGGCACTCCTAAATGGAGGCGCCAGCCTCTTCTTTCTTATTTAATCTGTATAGAATTCGCCGTTTTTGATAAAGCATCATACCGACCTCGGCAACATCCTCGATTGTAGATTTATTAATAAATGCCCCAAACACCATGCCCACGACTGGAACCATTTGAAAAAGCTTTTTCCAACCGAAGTTATCACGATAGGTAATCATTACTTCACGCCAGCCTTGGAGTTGAGAAATAGCTTGATTTTTAGAATTGGTTTCAGAGTCATTGTCATAGGAAGATAGCTCATCAAGTATTGCCTTTTTTCCTACAATATCGGAAGAAGCAAATTGCATACACTTAACAATAAAAATCCGTTCTTTCCGCTCATTTGGATCGAAGCCGTAACATATCGCAATTTCCTGTAATGTTTTTAATGAAAGCCCAAGCAAAATGGGGATGTCAATCGAAAGTGTTAGGAAACCGCCAACACCGGTTGTAGCACCCTGGGTCATTGCTATACTCTTCGTCGTTTTAATGTAGGAGGCCGCAACCTCATTCATCGTTTCGACAGGCTGCTCAGCAATTTCAGCGATTGTAATCGAATCAAGGTTTAATTTTTTAGTATATGTTTTGCAAATATTCTTTTCGCTTACAAGATAGCGCCCACCCGATTGAACATAGTAGCCAAGTTCATCGAGAATTTGTCCAACCTTTTCATGAATAAATTTAGGGGTTAAACGGTCAAGGATTTGAAACGGCAGCCGACCAAGCTTTTCCCAAAAGAATAAGCCTTTTTGATCCTTTTCCCACTTTTCAATATATTGCAGTTGCTGTATAAGGGATTCTTTTGTTTCGAATGATTCCATTGTAAAGTCTCCTAATTTTTTTCTTTATATTATTTACGGATATTATGTGTTGGAAGTTTCAAGTTAAGAAAATAATTACTATGATAAAGGAAATCGGTTACAGTTGCCAGTTTGCTCAAAAAAGATGATAATGTAAAGGTAAATCCAAATCATATAAGGGAGGGCGTTTCCATGGATATTGCTGCTTTATCAACCGCAATGAGCCAGGTTAACTTAGGTCAACAGGTGGGTATCGCGCTTACGAAAAAAGTAATGGACACTGCTGAAGTCAATGCCAACGCATTAACTGAAATGCTAAAAACTTCAAGTGCCCCGGCACCACACCCAACACTTGGGAAATTTATTGACATTAGTGGTTGAGGAGTGTTGGTGAGAAATATGATTGGTTGCTTATGTATACACGGGTTTACTGGAAGCCCGTTTGAAGTTGAGCCTCTCGGTAATTTTCTTAAAGAAAATACAAGCTGGATTGTAGAAACGCCCACGTTACCTGGTCATGGGGGAGAATTAGCTCGCTTAAGAGGAGTCGCCTACCAAGATTGGGTTCAAGAAGCTGAACAATCTTTACAAGGAATGCTTGCCAAATGCAGCACTGTCTATTTAGTAGGCTTCTCCATGGGTGGGGTTATTTCAGGCTACTTAGCAACAAAATACCCGGTAAAAAAGCTTGTGCTATTAAGTGCTGCGGCTTATTATATAAACCCAAAACAGCTGCTGCAGGATATTAAGGAAATGGCTGCGGAGGGTATGCGGGGAACTCTTGGTAATAATGATTTATTTCAAAGATATCGAAAAAAAATTAAAGAAACCCCGCTGACAGCGACCTTTCAGTTTCAAAGGCTGGTAAAAGAATTAAGGCCGACCCTATCGCAAATAGAAGTGCCTACCTTAATAGTGCAGGGTGAATTAGACGGCATCGTACCTGTAAAAAGTGCGAGTTTCTTATATAATACAATCCCTTCGAATGAGCGGGAGATAGTCTATTTACCGAAGTCCAAGCATCTTGTTTGCCATGACGAAGATAGAGATCAACTATTTACGACAGTGGAAAAATTTTTAATAAAATAAAAGGCTGTACGAATTGTCAGGCACGATGAGATGCCAAACTATTTCGTCAGCCTTTTATTTTTTAAGTCAGAATACTTAAGATTTAAACGAAATAACAATACCGCCTTCACCGGCATATGTTCCAATTAAGGGTCCAATTTCAGATAAAATTGTTTCCTTGAAATTATATTTTTCCTTAATTTCTTTCAGTAGACCCAAGGCTTTTTCTTCACTATTGCTGTGAGTCATTGTTAAAACCTTTTTCTCAAAATCCTTTCCGCATTCACCGATCTGTTCGATGAACCGGCGCAGCACTTTCTTGTCGCCACGAACTTTTTCACGAACCTCAATAAGGCCATCTTTGCTTACTTCAAGCATAATTTTTATATTAAGGGCATTGGCAATAGCAGCTTTTGTTTTGCTAAGGCGTCCGCCTTTAACGACATTTTCCAGTGTCTCTAATAAAATTAATGTATTCACTGAATCAATAGAGGACTGTGCATTAGCAATAACTTCATCGAAGCCAGCACCGCAGTTTATGAACTTCACAGCTTCTTCAATTAGCAGGATTTGTCCACAGGAACCAGTTTTAGTATTGAGAACAGCAATTTTTCGGTTTGGCTGTTCTTCAAGAAGCATATCCATACCTACGACTGCGCTCTCATAAGTACCGCTTAAAGCCTTAGAAAGTGAAAAAACAATAATGGCCTTGTCTTCTGGTACTTCCTTATATGCCTCCAAAAAGTCATATGGAGCGGGACAGGAGGTTTTCGGAAGCTCTGCTGATTCCTTCATCATTCTGTAAAAGGTTTCATTATCTATATCAATTCCGGTTTTAAAGCTTTGGTCTCCAAAACTTACATTTAAAGGAACTACTTTGATGTCATACTGATTTATAAACGATAATGGCAAATCTGCTGCACCATCTGTGATGATTTTTATCGTCATGATTCACACCTACTAACCTTTGAGATATACCCTCTATTCTAACATCAGGATGGACTCTGCGATATTTATTTTTTGTTTTTCCATAAAAATAGAAATAAACCTGCCATTAAAATAAGACCACCTATCCATTGTGAGACGGTTAATACTTCATCTAATATGAAATAGGCTAAAATGGAAGCACCAACCGGTTCAAATAGAATACTCATGGAAATAATAGAAGTGCTTAGCCATTTAATCGCCCAATTAAATAATGTATGGCCTAAAAGAGTTGGTACGATAGCCAATAATAGAAAAACGACCCAATCTTGTTTAGAATAAGAAAACAAAGAATAACCAAGAATTAAATCATAAATAAGTAAAGTAATCGAGCTAATCAAGTAGACGACAAAAGTGTATGTAAATAATGAAAGTCGTTTACGTACTGTTTGGCCGAATAGGAAATAGGCTGTCACCATAACAGCTGCTATGATTGCAAGAAAATCACCCCATAATGCCATACCGCTAACCTTAAAGTCGCCCCAACTGATAATAAAGCTTCCCATTATAGCTAGTATTCCGCTTAAAAAAGCCCCTAAACTAATTTTTTCTTTATAAAAGAAATAGGTACCGATAAAGGCGAAAATAGGCTGGAGGGTAACAAGGACAACTGAACTTGCAACAGATGTATAATTTAAAGATTCAAACCAAAAAATAAAATGAAACGCTAGGAATACTCCTGCGATTATAGAATAGATCCAGTCCTTTTTTTCAATAAGACGGATTTCCCTCCAATACTTGGGCGTAAAAAAGGGCACCATCAAGAGGACTGTAAATAGTAACCGGTATGTTGCAATAATCGCAGCTGGTGCTGAAGAAAGTTTAACAAAAATGGCTGATGTGGATACAGCAACAGCCCCGATAAATAAGGCCAAATAGGGATTTGTTTTTGGGTTCAAGATAATCTCCTCTTTTTTTTAGATAATATTTCAATTCTATCATAGCGGTTATCTTATTTATATTTTGGAAGCATTCTTCATTTTGATTGCGAAGTCAGCTGGAATATGCTAAGATTAATAATTATGCCAAAAAGTAGAAATTAGGGAGTTTTGAATACATGACAATGTTTCATGAATTAGGAATAAGTGAAAAAATTATGAAATCAATCCAGGCAATGGGCTTTGAAGAGGCTACACCAATTCAATCTGAAACCATTCCTGTATCATTACAAGGAAAAGATGTTATCGGACAAGCACAGACTGGTACTGGAAAAACGGCTGCCTTTGGTATTCCGATGATTGAAAAAATCGACATTAAAAATACGTTTATTCAAGGGATCGTCGTTGCTCCAACCCGTGAATTAGCGATTCAAGTTGCTGAAGAGTTAAATAGAATTGGTCAATTCAAAGGTGTTAAAGCATTGCCAATCTATGGTGGTCAGGATATTAACCGCCAAATCCGTGCTTTAAAAAATAGACCGCAAATTATTGTTGGAACACCTGGTCGCTTAATGGACCATATGAACCGCAAAACCATTCGCCTGCAAAATATCCAAGTTGTGGTTTTGGATGAAGCAGATGAAATGTTAAACATGGGCTTTATTGAAGATATTGAGGCGATTCTTAAAGAAGTGCCGGAAGTACGTCAAACATTATTGTTCTCTGCGACAATGCCGGAACCAATCCGTAAAATTGCTGAGAACTTTATGAATGATCCAGTACAGATCAAAGTTAAAGCGAAAGAGATGACCGTTCCCAATATTGAACAGTACTATATTGAAATGCAGGAGAAAAAGAAATTCGATGTATTAACACGTTTGTTGGACATGGAATCTCCTGAGTTGGCGATTGTTTTTGGACGTACAAAACGTCGTGTTGACGAATTAAGTGAAGCATTGAATACAAGAGGATATGCTGCTGAAGGAATCCATGGCGATTTAACACAAGCAAAACGAAGTTCAGTTCTTAAAAAGTTTAAAGCTGGCACAATTGAAGTTCTTGTAGCAACGGACGTAGCTGCACGTGGACTTGATATTTCAGGCGTAACACATGTATACAACTTTGATATCCCACAGGATCCGGAAAGTTATGTTCACCGTATTGGACGTACAGGACGTGCTGGGAAGACAGGTCTAGCTTATACGTTTGTAACGCCAAGAGAAATTGGCCAATTGAAAAATATTGAGCGAACAACAAAGAGAAGTATGGAACGCAAACCAGTTCCTTCCATGGATGATGCATTAGAAGGACAAAAGCAGATTACTGCAGAAAAGATATTATATACTATTCAGAATGAGAATTTTTCATTCTATAAACATATGGCAGAGGAATTGCTTGACGAGCATGATTCAGTTACAGTAGTTGCTGCGGCTATTAAATTGTTAACGAAAGAACCGGATCAAACACCAGTTCAGTTAACAGCGGAAGCACCTGTTGTTGCGAAGGAACGAAAAGGGCGTGGTGGCGACAATCGTTCACGAGATAACCGCTCACGCGATAGCTATTCACGTGATAGCCGACGCCGTGAAGGTGGAGGTTCAAGAGGAAAAGGCGGCAACTTCGGGCGGAATAGCAGAGGGCGCAGTTCAAGCCCAAGCGCTAGCCGTAAAAAAACATTTAAATAATAATGAATATAAAAAATGCTAACCAGTGGGGTTAGCATTTTTTCTCTTTTTTTATTTTTCACTTTTCTATTAATTTTCCTAGTGGCTTAAAAATCTGATCTATAAGTTGAGTTGGTCCGGGCAATTCAGGAACAAACATCAGTAAGGTGGCAAGAATCCAGCCTAATAAAGACAACGAAATAAGGGCCGCCTTTTCTTTTTTATTATCCTTCTTAATTTTTGCCAATTGGAACATTACAATACAAATTATTAAAAAGCTGTACCCTAATAAAGCGCCCCATTTCACTCTTCTACCACCTCTTCTTCAGGAATCAAGGAAGGTCGAGTGACCATTCCCGGTCTACGGACAATGGCTCTTGTCTCAATTAAAACCTCCACCTGTGGAAATATTTCATCCCAATTTTCTTTATTTTTATTCCAAATATCAGGATAAGAGCGGTGAAAGGCATCGGAAAAACCGAATATGTCGGCGTTCATTTCCTTCTGAACTATAGCTAACGCTGAGTATACTCTGTTGTGAATATCCTTTTCCAGCTTGTGCTCGAGCATTTCTATTGTTTTCTGATCGGTTATATCTAAAACGGTCCCGTTATTTATAATGTCGACTTCTGTAGTTGCTTTAAGTGTAATTTTCCACCTTCCATTTTCGATGCTTGGTATTAGTTTAGTATAGGAATGAAGCAATACCATTGAAATGTATCCATCAACTATTCTGGGTTTTACAGTTACAACGGCTTGGCTTATTTCATTCCTAAGCCATAATACCCCTCTCGTTTGTGCTCCATCGATAGTTCCAACCATTTTCCCTTTTTTAAAAATAGCTGTTCCATTAATATAGGCAATGGTTTGGTTTTCCTCTGCTGGTGGTTGCGATTTTAAGACTTCGATCAAAGGCAAAGCAGATGCACCTGAATCACCTATAAACATCTGGGCTGCCTCCTTAATCGTGATCTCTATACCAGTCTTCAACATCGATAGCTCCCGTAATACCTCTGATAAATCCCGTTCCAATGGAGGAGTTAGTCTGAGTACTTTTTTGGCTGGATCTTTACTGACATAAATATGAGAACGGTCGCGTAACTGAGGGTGGCGTAATATAAAATCTAATTTGGGGCGAATATCCTCTCTAGCCAATTTCTCGTTTATAATAAATACTTCGGCATGTCCCCAAAATAATTGCCTTGGAAACAGTTGCTGGAGTTTAGACATTGCATCGGCAATCGTTACACCCTCAGCAGAACGAACTACTACTGGCTGCCCACCGCCACCGCTGCCACTTTCCCCCATTTGTTGGCTTCCGCCACCGGCTTTTGGAGTGTATACTTGGACGGTTAACTCCAGTTTTTCATCACTTTTTTTATCTAAACCTGCAGCTACAATAATGGCAAGATCATTAACTTCCTTTCGACCCCAACAGCCTGAAAGAAAGAGAACAATGCATATACATAAAAAAAGGATTTCTTGTCGTTTTAAGAACAACATATTAGGCCTCCTTTTTTTGTTCAAGCTTTTTCCGCAGCCAAGCTATACAAAGTAATAACATCGGAATTAGTCCTTGTACAAATATAAAATAAAAGGGTGCCGTTGTGGACAAGAAGTTGGTCAATATCCACAAATTGGGGGCAGACCACATTGAAAATACGATTAAAAGAAAACCAACCGGAAATACAATTGGCTGATAGGTAGAAAGCTTCAACCATTGAGCAATGCTAATTACATTAATATAATAAAATACTGATATTTTAATAAATGTTCCTGAAACCCATATAGCCATAACAATCGACTCAAGATGCTCAAGAAAATCTGCGATACTTACATAACGAACTGCTACCATTACGGGATAGGCAAACACACCTGTAAGTTCTCCAAATAGCATATATGTTACTAAATTGGACGACATTAATACAAAAATAACACTTATTACTGAAGCCAATCCATATTTAAGGCCCTTTTTTCGATCCTTCAAAAAGGGTAGTAAAAACGCAATAAGAAAAAATTCACTAAACCAGCCTTGGGGAACGATGGATCCGATTAAAGAAGGTGATATTCCGTTCTCCATAATTGGGAAAATATTTTTGATATCCAGATCCCTAATTAGTAAGACTAATACTATTATGAAAAGGAAGTATACGACTGGCAAAATGACTTCGGAGGATCTGCCAATCACCTCAATCCCGCCGTAAACAGCAAAAGCACAAACTAATACCATACTTCCCATTATAATAACCATCGGTGTTTCAGATAGAAACGTTCCGGTTACAAACTCACTGTATTCCCGTATTATAATTCCGTTGATATGCAAATAAAACAATACATAAATCAGCCCAAGTATTTTTCCAAAAAACGATCCGATAATATGTTCTGCATAATCAATAATACTTTCATTAGGATAGAGTTTATTTAAATTGAATGCTATAAAAATAACGGCCGATCCACAAATACCTGCCCATAGTGGAGATATCCATAAATCCTGTTTTGCGTGCTTTACCGTAATCGCTGGCACTAACAGGACTGCAGTAGCAACGATTGTTGGACTCATCATCACAGCCATTTGGAAAGCTGAAATTTTTCCTCTTTCAATCAATGTTTTCAACTCCTAATCAGGATCCTTAAAAGGCGCTGGCTTTTGGCCGGGTGGCTGACGATACTTGTTGTATTCCCCTGTTAAGTGGGGGCGAGATCTCATTGACCACCAAGGTGCCCTTATCAATACATCCTTAAGTTCACGACCTTTTATTGGACCTAGAGGTGCTAAATATGGAACACCGAATGAACGAATAGAACAAAGATGGACAATGATTGAAATTATCCCAAGCATAATTCCGAGCAAACCTAATGTTCCGGCCAATGTGATGATAGGAAATCTTAATAATCTGATGGCAATCGCGCTATTATAGCGCGGTATTGTAAAGGAGGCTATTCCTGTTACAGCCACGACCATTACCATTGGGGCAGAAACAAGCCCGGCAGATACTGCTGCTTGCCCAATTACAAGTGCGCCAACAATACTAACGGCTGAGCCGACTTGTTTTGGTAAGCGGATACCTGCTTCCCGAAGTGCTTCAAATGTTATTTCCATTAACAATACTTCGATGAGCGCCGGAAAGGGTACTTCCTCCCTTGATTTTGCGATACTCAGCAGCAATGAAGTAGGAACCATCTCTTGATGAAATGTAAGAATTGCCACATAAATAGCGGGGAGCAATAAAGCAATTAACAAAAAGCTATAACGCAACCAACGGATTAATGTGCTAACGAGAAAATGTTGATAATAATCCTCGGCGGATTGTAACAAAGAATAAAAAGTAATCGGGACGATTAGAGCGAAAGGAGTTCCGTCCACCAATATGGCGACACGACCCTCTAGAAGATTTGCAATCACAACATCAGGTCTTTCAGTATTTAAAACCTGAGGGAATGGTGAAAACGGAGAATCCTCGATAAACTCTTCAATATAGCCACTTTCAAGTACAGCATCAATATCTATCCGCTCTAGACGATTCCTAACTTCTTCAATTAAAGTAGAATCGGCAAGGTTATCAACATAGGTAATGATTACATTTGTTTTACTTTGAAGGCCAATTTTAAGAGATATCATCTTAAGACTAGGACTTTTAATCCTTCTTCTTAATAATGAGGTATTTACTGTTAAAGTTTCGGTAAATCCGTCCCGTGGACCGCGTATAACGGACTCAGCCGTTGGCTCTTCAATTGATCTTTTCTCCCATTTTGCCAGTCCTACAGAAAAGCCTGTTGCCTGATAATCTATTAATATAACCGGGTTACCAGAAGATATTTGCTCTATGACTTCATTAACCGTGCCTATTTTTTGTATACTGGAAACTGGCAACTTTCGTTCAAGCAACTCATTTAAAGTAAGAGAATGTTTATCGGTCAGCTCCATGAGTGGAGAGAGTACGCTCTTATCAATTTCTTCAATATTGGAAAGCCCGTCGATGTATATGAGCACGGCCTTTGTTTTACCATAAATCATAAAATGGCGAAATATCACATCTGAACAATTAGAATAGATTGATTGTAATGATTGTAGATTATCATTTATATTCCTTGAGAGAGACTTTTTCATGGGTTCGGAACCGCTATGATTTTTCGATTGTTCTTGAGTTGAAGTCTTAAATATACTTTTAAAATTAGTAAAATCCATATTAAATACCTCATATTACTTGGTAATTGGTTATACTATCCAACCAGCGTTTCCAATTTCGGGAGAGGATATACATATAACGATAAATATTTGCCGAATTTTGTCGATAGCGATAATGTAGTCTAACTAATATAAAAACCCCTTTCTCCTAAAACTGGAGAAAGGGGACAAAATTAACCTTTTGAGTAATATGAATTTAAGTTTTTTACAGTTGTTATTATTATTAAAATAGGTACTAAGCCTCCAAGTATCACCCAAGTTAGACCTAATCCATGGGCACCGTTGATATACATGACGGCACCACTGCTAATTCCTAGACATGCGAGAAAGAGAGCTGCCCAAACAATATATTTTTGACGCCGTTTCATTTTGAGATAAACATCGATGTGAAACATAAATATCACTCCTTTCATCTCCTTACAGATATTGTAAAACTATTAAAGGATTATTGATGTGAGTTATTCTTGGTTTTTTACGGTAATTATGAAACTTTATTGAACAATAAAATGTCTATACATATAGGGGGTGCGAATTTTGTGAAGAAAAAAATCAATATCATTCATTTTATATATATACTTGTCTTTCTTTTCGGTCTTTTACCTGTTGCGTCGATTTATTTACAGCCGCGGATTGAAATGGCTTCAATTGATAAGCAGCTTGAAGCAGGCAACGAACCGACAGCAAAGGATCAAATTAAATCCCTGCTTCAACAGAATATTTCCGATAAGAAAAAATGGGAGATCATTCAAAAGTATATGATTGATGGTGATTTAGCCCATCGTTTCGATGTTTATATTGGACCTTCCATCACAACTTGGCCAAATCCAGACAATCCAAATGTGTTTACGGCAGAAGAGGCTATTCCGTATTTAGAAGAATATATAGAGGATGGTCCGGTTGATGGTTATATGCAGTCAGCTGCCAAGCAGTTGGCCATATACTACCAACAGCAGGGCAATTCTGAAAAGGCGGATCAAATTTTAGTAAAAGCATCAGTAAGGGCGATATCATTTTCAGAGGATTATTACGTGACAGAGATTTTTATAAAAAGGGTTCAATTAGCGTTGGAGACAAATAATTTTTCGAAAGCCGAGTCGATCATCGAGGAACTGAAAGAACAGGCAAAGCAGAATAACACAACAAATGCGGATCTTCAAACGATTATCCCGTTGCTTGAGATTGAAAAATTGCTACATGAAGGAAAATTCATTCAAGCCCATGAAAAGCTAAACCAAGATGTAGTTACGCTTAAGAAACAGTGGAACGAGGAAAACGAAAAGTACCGAGAAATGGCCGAACAGGCAGGCCAACAACCGCCTGAGGATCTGCAATTTGAAAACGGTGTATTTGCTAGTGAGTTACTATCGATCAAACATCAACTAGAACAAGCTATCAAACTGAGAAACACAAATTTAGCGTCAATTGAGGGGAGAATTACTAAATCAAACGGTATGCCTATGTCAGGTGTTGGTGTGTTTTTACGGGATGAAGCATCTGTCAATATGTCGGTGGGTCGTGATGAAAGGCATCAAACGTTGACAGACGAAAATGGCTTTTATCAGATGACCGGTGTTATTCCGGGTAAGTATCAGATCCATCTTGGGTTAACACAGGCGCAGGTTGACGGTTGGGCTTGGGCAATGCCGAAAGATCAATGGATTGATATAACGGGAGATAGAAAGATTACGTATAATATAAAGTTCAATCCTTTAATAGAAATCCATGAACCAGTTAATTATAAAGAAATTCGTTCAAAAGAAGTCCGTTTTAAATGGGAAAAGGTTAGCGATGCAGATTACTACGATTTAAATCTTTGTTTAGAGTTTGATAATGGGTCAACTTGCTCTTCCGTTGAAACAAATATTAAACAAAACGAATTTACTATTCCGTTCGAGGAGTTATATGACAAAAAAACTGGCATAATGTTTTCAGGAGATGGCTCGCAAATTGAAACGGTAGAACCTGGGAGTTTATTAGGATTTGCAAATAGTAACGGGGAGTTTTCTTGGTATGTTAGGGCATATGATAAAGATGACTCAGTGATCACGCAAAGTAACGGTTATACTTTAAACAAGCGCTTATTAGATAAAGCACCGATATTCTACTTAAAAGAGCGCGAATTGACAAAGGCAGACCAATTGCTATTAGAACGTAAAATACCGGAAGCATTTGAGCTATATAAGCAAACTGTAAAAGAGAACCCCAACGATACGCACAGCCAGCGTATGGTTACAAGATTAAGTGAATTTGTGAAAGATATTGAGGGTAAATAGGAAGTCTCACAAAAACGTAACAAATAAAGCATCCTGTTAATAATAACGGGATGCTTTTCTTAAAATAATGGGTGTCCATCTGGTGCTCTAACTGAAGGGGGGTGAATTGCCTCTATTATCTTTATTATAGTGTTTAATTAATAATCTCTAGATTAATTATATTCATACTATTTCTTATATTAGAAAAGTTTTTATAGACAATTGTGGGTAATGAGGATATAATACTAATATATAAAAGATTAGGAATACTTTTAAAAAAATAAATTTGTATACATATTGGTGTCAGACTGGAAAGGGGAATGGCATGATTTCTTTTGAAAACGTTAACAAGTACTATGGGGATTTTCATGTATTAAAAGATATTAATCTCTCAATAAAAGAGGGAGAGGTTGTTGTAATCATTGGGCCATCAGGCTCTGGAAAAAGTACTTTACTGAGATGTATTAATAGGCTAGAAACCATTACAGACGGAAATTTTACCGTAAATAATATCTCAGTCAATGACAAGAAAACAGATATTAACAAACTTCGACGAAATATTGGTATGGTATTCCAGCACTTTAATCTCTATCCGCATAAAACGGTTTTAGAAAATATTACTCTAGCACCAATCAATGTTTTAAAGCAGTCAGCAGAAGAGGCAAAAAAGACTGCGATGTATTACTTAGAAAAAGTAGGTATTCCCGACAAAGCGTCTTCTTATCCTTCACAGCTTTCTGGTGGACAACAACAACGTGTAGCTATTGCTAGGGGACTTGCAATGCAACCGAAAATTATGCTTTTTGATGAACCTACATCGGCTCTTGATCCCGAGATGGTAGGAGAAGTTTTGGATGTAATGAAAGCGCTGGCAAAAGAAGGCATGACAATGGCTGTTGTTACTCACGAAATGGGATTTGCAAAAGAAGTGGGAGATCGAATTGTATTTATGGATCAAGGCAAGATTTTAGAAGAGGCAAAACCGGCAGAGTTTTTTGCGAACCCGAGGGAAGAGCGGGCGCGATTATTTCTCAGCCGTGTATTAAATCACTAAACAAAAAGGGAGAGGGTCTCAAAATGAAAAAACTAATTTTATTAACAGTAGTAGCTCTTATGTCAGTATTGCTGCTAGCAGCTTGTGGTTCTGGTGCAAGCAAGGAGGTAGCAACAACGGGTGAGTCGAAGGAAGGAAACGCAGAGCAAAGGGTAAGCGGCATCCTTGACACGATTAAACAACGTGACAAAATCGTTTTTGGTGTAAAACATGATACTAAGTTATTTGGTTTGAAAGATCCAGCTACAGGAGAAGTAGCAGGCTTTGATATCGATATTGCAAGGCAAATTGCTAAAGAAATTCTTGGTGATGAAAATAAAGCAGAATTTGTAGAAGTAACTTCAAAAACAAGAATACCTTTATTGAATAAAGGTGACATTGATGCAATTGTTGCAACGATGACAATTACAGAAGAACGTAAAAAAGAAGTTGATTTTTCAAATGTATATTTTGAAGCAGGGCAATCACTCCTTGTGAAAAAAGGAAGTCCTGTACAAAGTATTGAAGATCTAACAAAAGATACACCAGTACTAGCTGTAAAAGGATCTACATCTACTATTAATATCCGTAATGCAGCTCCAGATGCACCGGTATTAGAATTTGAAAACTACGCAGAAGCATTTACTGCACTAAAAGCAGGGCAAGGTGTAGCATTGACGACAGATAACGCAATTCTTTTAGGAATGGCTTCTGAAGATAATTCTTTTGAATTAGTTGGAGGAACATTTACAGACGAGCCGTATGGAATTGCAGTGAAGAAGGGGAATACAGAATTAGTAGATGCAATCAACGGTGTTCTTGATACGCTTAAATCAAATGGTGAATACGATGCTATTTATAAGAAATGGTTTGATTTACAATAACTAAATTTTTCTAATCGGGATGGGCAGTAAATGCTCATCCTAATTAATTTAAAGTGGGGTGAAATAGATGTTAGATTTCTCAATTGTAGTAAACTATTTTGATATGTTTATGGATGGCTTTATCGTTACGATAATGGCTAGTATTGTAGCGTTGATTGCTAGCTTTATACTTGGAGCAATTATTGCAGTAATGAGAATTACACCAATTGCACCACTTCGATGGTTTGGAACAGCTTACACGGAGTTTTTTCGGAATATACCGTTGGTAATTATCGCCTTTTTCTTTTATATAGGAACTCCAGTCCTTGGGATAAGGTTTTCAGGGATTACTGCAGGGACGATAGCGCTTTCGATTTATACATCATCTTTTATTGCCGAGGCCATTCGCTCTGGCATCTTGTCCGTTCCAAAAGGACAAATGGAGGCGGCGAGATCTTCAGGTTTAAATTACCTTCAAACAATGAGGTTAATCATACTACCTCAAGCAATAAAAATTGTGATCCCGCCAATTGGTAACCAATTTGTTAACTTAGTAAAAAATTCATCAATTTTGGCTCTGATTGCAGGTGCTGACCTAATGTACCAAGCAGATCTTATTTCAGCAAGAACCTATATTGTTTTTGATGTATACATATTTGTTGCATTATTTTATTTAGTTCTAACTGTACCATTGAGTATGGGTGTAGGGTACCTTGAGAAACGCCTTACAAATAGTCGCTAGGAGGTGTCATAATGGATTTTATAGGTGCATATTCTCCGGAAAATTTGAAGTTTTTGCTTGAAGGATTTTATGTTACACTTTACGTTTCACTCTTTTCTATTATCTTTAGTTTTATATTTGGTGGGTTATTAGGTACTTTGAGGTATGCAAAAATCCCGGTTATTTCCAAAGTTGTAACGGTTATTATTGAAACCATTCGAAATTTACCGCTTCTTCTTATCATATTATTTACGTACTTTGCCTTGCCTGAAATTGGAATTAATCTAAGCATTACAGTTTCCGCTATTATTGCGTTGACTGTTTTCGAATCAGCCATGCTTGCTGAAATCGTCAGAGGTGGGTTAAATTCAGTTGAAAAGGGGCAAATGGAGGCAGCTCGGTCATCTGGTTTATCATATATTCAAGCATTGAGGCTCGTTATTCTCCCTCAAGCACTTCGTAGAATGGTACCTAATATCGTTAGTCAATTCATATCACTGTTAAAAGATACATCGCTTGCAGTCATTATTGCGCTTCCAGAACTACTTCATCATGCAAAAATTATTCAAGCTCAACAAGTAAGTTATGTAATCCCGATCTTTATTATTATTGCTATCATGTACTTCGTAGTAAATTATGCTTTATCTTTAATTGCTCGAAGACTCGAGCTTAAAAATGCATAGAAATAATAAACAAAACATAAAAAAGCATCCCGTTAATAATAACGAGATGCTTTTCTTAATACGATTGGTGCTAAGGCTGCCCCGCCGATCAATCCGAAAATATGGGCATAAATATTAATGTCCGATCTGAAAAAGGTCATCACCATGCCGATGACTAATATCGAAATAATAATCTGCGAGTTCATGCGGTCAATTAAATCTTTGCGATAGATGACCATGTACAGATACACTCCGAAAAGACCAAAGATGGCACTGGAAGAACCGAGATGATAATAATTAATCGGTGCGACGAAATAAGTGCCGATATTGGCCAAAACACCGCTTAATAAATAGGTAATTATAAATATAGGTTTGCCTAACATTCTTTCAAGGGCGGGGCCAAAGATGGCTAATGAAAAAGAATTAAAAAGCATATGGCCAAAGCTGCTATGAAGAAAGATTGGCGTTAAAAGCCTCCAATATTCACCGTTATACACATCGTAATTGGACCCAATTCCAAGGTAGAGTAGCTGCTGTCCACCGGGTAACATTGAAAAAACAAACCATAGTAATATATGAATGATGATAATTCCGGTTACAATTGGATAATGCCGGGTAAAAGAACGGAAATTTTCATGGCGGATAAACATTCGCGATACTCCTTTGTTATACTTTATTTATTACTAGCCTTAATGGACATACATATACCCATTATATGGCGTCTTCCTATTAATTAGAAGAAAGGGAACTTGGATTATGATAAAAGGGATCGGTATAGATATTGTCGAACTAAATAGAGTGCGGACAATTCAGCAAAGACAACCGAAATTTTCAAAACGAATATTAACAGAAAATGAAATGAAAATATTCGAAGTATTATCCAAAAGCCGACAAATAGAATTTTTAGCAGGTAGATTTTCGGCTAAAGAAGCTTATGCAAAAGCAAAGGGGACAGGCTTTGGTGAATCTTTAAGTTTTCTCGATATTGAAATTTTACCAGATCCGCTCGGAAAACCGGAAATAAAAACAAAAGAAAAAGAAATTGTACATTTGTCCATATCTCATTCAAGGGAATATGCCGTTGCACAGGTAATCATCGAGGAAATATAGAAAAAAAGTTGCTTGTCAGGGCTAGTCTGCATATTACGTAACTTTGTCTCATATATATTTAGTGCGGTTAGGAGGGAACATGTTGCAAGTAGTGACTGCAAATGAAATGTATGAAATTGACCGCTTTACAATGGGTGAAATAGGTCTACCAGGTGTGCTGTTAATGGAGAATGCCGGCCAGGCCTTTGTTCAAAAGGCATTAAATTATTTGAATCAAGGCCAGAAAATAGCGGTGTTGATTGGTACCGGTAATAATGGTGGAGATGGTTTTGTAATTGCAAGAATGTTAAAAAGCTTAGGGTTCCAAGTTGATGCTTATCTACTAGTGGAAGAGGGGGAAGTGAAGGGGGATGCATTGTTTCATTTTAACGTCTTTCGCAACTCAGGTTATGAGATCATGCCTCTTTGTGATTTGAATGCTTTGCGACTCTATGACGTTATTCTTGATGCAATGCTTGGGATTGGGATTAAGGGAGAGATTAAATCACCTTATCGCGAGATTGTTACAGCTTGTAATGAGCTAAATAATTTTAAAATCGCTGTAGATATACCAAGTGGTGTACCTGCAGATGGTTCGCAACCTTTTAATCTAGCATTTAAGGCTGATGTTACAATCACGCTCCAGCATCCTAAGTTGAGTGCTTTTACCTATCCGACCCGAGAGTATTATGGCATGCTTGAAGTGGTTCCAATTGGGATTCCACCGAAAGCAACACAAGCTATTGTAAAGCTTGATCGTAAGTGCTGGACGGAAAACGAAGTTCATCAAACGTTAACAAACCGGTCACCATCTTCACATAAAGGCACACATGGGAAGGGCTTAGTAATTGGGGGTTCATTACCTATGACAGGGGCACCTGTTATGACAACGAGGGCTGTCCTTCGAGCTGGCGGGGGTCTTACTACATTGGCTATACCAGATGCCATTCATTCCATTGTTGCAAGTCAAATTGTTGAGGCGATGTTTTCACCGTGGAAGGCAGTTAATGGTCATTTCAGTGGTGAATTAGGAACGGATGTCTCACGGTTTGACGCTGTTGCGTTCGGTCCTGGTGTAGGTCGAGAAAATGGCGGTGAAAAGATCCTTTCAACTTTACTTGACAATGTGAAGGCACCGCTTATAGTCGATGCAGATGGGTTGTTTTATCTTGCAAAGCTCAAAGAAAAGTTGAAACAAAGGTCATACCCGACAATTATTACTCCACATACCGGTGAATTTGCACGGCTAACTGGTCATTTACCAACAGAGATTGAAAATGACCGATTTGAATTATCGCGGCAGTTCGCTATCGAATATGGAGTCTATATTGTGCTAAAAGGACCTTATTCTATTGTAACTACCCCAACAGGTTCGCAATTTGTGAACACGAGTGGAAATGCAGCTCTTGCAAAAGGCGGAACCGGTGATGTTCTTACTGGTATTATTTTAGCCTTTGTCATGAACCATTCCAATTTACAGGAAGCTGTCAGTAATGCTGTTTTTGCCCATGGAAAAGCGGCTGATGTGTTAGTGGAGGGTAATCACTCGATGCGAGATGTCCTTGCAACTGATGTGATTAATGCACTGCCATCTGTATTTCGTACATTTCATTAAAGCATATTCACGTTCCCTTCTTTGTCCGAAACGAGACAAAGGGGTTGAAGATATGAAGAAAGGATTTTCACTATTATTTTTAGGACTATTACTCATCATCGGATTAACAGCGTGCGGGGCAAAGAGCCAGGAAGATGTTAAGAAAGCTTTAAATAAACAAATGGAGGAAATGACAGGCTATAAAGCAAATGCGACATTAACTTTACAAACTGGTAATGAGCCGCAAAATTATAACATCGATATTTGGCGTAATAAACCTGATTTCTATCGAGTTCATTTAAAGAGTGACAATAAAGACCAAAGTCAGATGATTCTTCGGAATGATGAAGGTGTGTTTGTCATAACACCTGCATTAAATAAGAGCTTCAAATTCCAAAGTGACTGGCCGGAAAATACAAGTCAGGCCTATTTATATGAATCATTAGTTCGTGATATTTTAGATGATAAAGATGCTAAATTTACTGCAACTGATAGTCAGTATATTTTTGAAACAAAAACAAACTATCAAAATAATAAGACGCTTCCCACGCAAGAGATTACAATTAATAAAAAGGATTTAACACCTGCAATGGTAAAGGTGTTGGATCAAGATCGTCAGCCGCTTGTTCAAGTGGAGTTTGCAGGGTTCGAATTTAATCCAAAATTCGATGCTAATGCCTTTGATTTAGAGAAGAATAAAACAGGCGCCGAGATGGATACACCAACAATGGCACAGCCGACTAATGCAAAATTAATGGTGCTATACCCTGAAAATACGCCTGAAATGGAATTGATTGAAGAAAAGAAAGTGACCACTGAAAGCGGCGAACGAATTGTATTAACATATGCAGGCGAAAAGTCATTTACCCTATATGAAGAAGTAGCTTCTGTTTTACCTGCAAGTACACCTATCTTAGTGGATGGGGAGCCGATTGATTTAGGATTTACAATAGGAACATTAACAGAAAATGCAGTTTCTTGGTCTTATGATGGCGTTGATTTCTATTTAGCTTCTGAAGATTTATCTCAAGCTGAAATGGCTGAAATTGCACGCTCTGTCCAAGGTCAAGCGATAAAATAACATGGCAATGGCAGACCCAATTCGAGAGTGTTTGGCAATACATCTTGGCCAAACACTTTGGGTCGCCTTTTTTATGTCTAGCGCAAGTAGCCAGGCGACTCGTAAACTTCGCCCACCTCCCTACGATAAGTCAACATCGGCTCTCAGGTTCGCCGTGTTTCCTTTATCTCAGTCGATGGGCGCAAGTCTTATACGTCGCTGAACTAGCTTTAAGCTTTTCGTATTGACAATTCATCTGTAAGGGTTACAATCTAAGGAAACATTGTTTTTATTGGGGGCAAAATCGGTGGAAACGCCATTTTATCGCGATACTTGGGTAGAGGTAGATTTAAATTGTATATATAAAAATGTTCAAAACACGAAAAGATATCTCGCCGATGGAGTAGATATTATTGCTGTTGTGAAGGCGAATGGATATGGTCATGGGGCTTACGCGGTTGCACAAACAGCTTTGGCAGCAGGTGCCAATGCGTTGGCTGTTGCTTTATTAGACGAAGCGCTTGAACTTCGACAAAAGGGAATCGAAGCACCGATTCTCATTTTGGGTTGGACTCGACCTGAAGATGTCCAAGTAGCAGCAAAACATCATATTACACTCACTGTTTTTCAAATGGAGTGGCTAATGTCTGCACTTCGATTTTTAAAATCAAATCAAACAATCGATTTTCATTTAAAAGTTGATACAGGGATGGGCAGGATTGGGATTAAAGAGCAGCATGAAGCGGATGAGATCATGGATTTTATTTTAGAAAACCCGCAATTTAAAATGACTGGTGTTTATACTCATTTTGCAACTGCTGATGAGCTGGACTTAACGTATTTTGAAAAACAATATCATCGTTTTATTACAAGTTTAGGCTGGTTACAGGATAGAAACATACAGGTGAAAACGGTCCATTGCGCTAACAGCGCAACCGCCCTAAGGTTTCCGAATCTGAATAATGCATTTAATGCGGTGAGGTTAGGTATCTCTATGTATGGATTATCACCGTCACCGGATATCAAGGATCAACTGCCGTTTCCGCTTAAAGAAGCTTTTTCATTAAAAAGCAAAATTGTCCATGTAAAACAATTAGTAGCTGGGGAGCGAGTAAGCTACGGAGGAACGTATGAAATAATTGAAAATGAATGGATAGGAACGGTTCCAATTGGATATGCTGATGGATGGATACGTAAGTTAAAATCTTCCGAGGTGCTCGTTAACGGTGAACGATGTCCAATTGTTGGACGGATTTGCATGGATCAGCTTATGATAAGCTTACCGGAGCAAGTTCCCGCTGGTACAGAGGTTGTATTAATTGGAAAACAGAACAGTGAAGAAATACACATTGATGAGATTGCAAAAATATTAGATACTATCAATTATGAAGTTCCTTGTATGATCTCATCCAGAGTTCCAAGAATTTATATGAAAATGTAATCGTAATGTAATTGAAAATTGCTTTGCATTCGAACTTATACAATGGTATTATTAATTTGGTGAAAAATTGATTTTTTTAATTGGTGTGTAGTTGATGGTGGAGGTGTATGTTTGTGTCTGAAAGTACACAAGAAATTTTAATTCGATTACCGCAAGCACTCATTAATGAAGTTGACGGTTTTCTGAAACAGGAAGAGAGTAATCGAAACGAATTTATTTACCAAGCAACAAAAATGTACCTCAGAGAGCGTAGAAAGCGACAAATCCGTGAAGCAATGAGACGCGGTTATATGGAAATGGCCAAAATTAATCTAAATATTGCGTCTGAAGCCTTTCTTGCTGAGGAGGAAGCGGACCACACCTTAGGGCGCTTAGTTAGCGGGGTGTAATCATTGAATGTGAAACGTGGCGACGTTTATTTTGCTGACCTTTCTCCTGTAGTCGGCTCTGAACAAGGTGGCGTTCGCCCAGTACTTGTAATCCAAAACGATATTGGAAATAGATTCAGTCCTACGGTTATTGTTGCAGCTATTACTGCTCAAATTCAAAAAGCAAAGCTGCCAACACATGTGGAAATTGATGCAAAAAAATATGGTTTTGAACGTGACTCTGTTATTTTACTAGAGCAAATACGAACAATTGATAAACAAAGGCTTACGGATAAAATTACGGCTCTTGATGAAAGTATGATGAGTAAAGTTGATGATGCTTTACAAATCAGTTTAGGTCTTATTGACTTTTAAAATAATTTTTAAGCTAAGGTTGCTTCTTTTAATAGTAGCAACTTTTTTTATTTGCACGGAATTTACATCGCTTTCGGATATTGATTGAAAGGTTGTTTGAAAAATGAAATAATATAAAAAGATGCATTTTCATTATGGGCTTTCATAGTTTAAAATCCCGATATGGAGGGTATAGTGCTCTAGCGGGTAATACCAAAATTGAATAGGAGGTAATATCAATTGAACTTAAAAATTGATATTGAAGAGTCGCAAAATGGCCGGGTAGTGAAATTAGCTGGTGAGGTTGATGTGTATACAGCTCCTATGCTTCGTGATGCTATTATTCCGTTAACAGTTGAAAATGATTCAAATTTAATTGTCGACATGACTAAAGTCAGTTATATGGACAGTACTGGTTTAGGGGTTTTTATTGGCGCTTTTAAATCAAGCCATCAATATAGGAGTACATTAAAACTAATAGGGGTAACAGAAAAAATAGAACGCCTATTCCAAATTACTGGTCTTTCGGAAATTATCGACATTGACACTAAGCCTAGAGGTGAATAATTATGAAAGAACCAAATGAGTACATAGAAATGAGAGTGCCTGCTAAGCCTGAATATGTTGGTGTTATTCGCTTAACTGCATCGGGAATTGCTAATCGAATGGGTTTCTCTTTTGAAGACATAGATGATATTAAGGTTGCCATTTCTGAGGCGACTACAAATGCTGTTGACCATGCTTACGGAGAACACGAAAATGGCGAGGTTGCATTAAGATTTGTCATTTATGCAGACCGATTAGAAGTTATCGTGGCGGATAATGGAAAAAGCTTTAATTTTAAAGAAAGCACCTATAAAACTGAGCCTTATAATAAGTCGTCAGCAATTGAGGAAATGAGGGAAGGTGGATTAGGGCTTTTTTTAATGAAGGCACTAATGGATGAAGTATCCATTAATAACGAATCAGGTGGTGTTGTAATTGTTATGACAAAACACCTAACTAGAGATGAGGTGGGACATAGTGGCGACACAATCTCAACCTCCGAATCAAAATAACGATGTGTATGAATGGATTACGGCCTTTCAAGAGGGAACGGATCCCGACGTTCAAATAAAAATTGTGGACCAATATAAAAATTTGGTGGAGTCGCTTGCCCGAAAGTTTTCGAGGGGAAGAGGGCTGCATGAGGATATAGTTCAAGTTGGAATGATTGGATTATTAGCAGCGATCCGTAGGTATGATCCGGTTTACGGAAAAAGCTTTGAATCTTTTGCGGTCCCAACCATTATAGGTGAAATTAAAAGATTCATTCGCGACAAAACTTGGAGCGTTCATGTCCCTAGACGTATAAAAGAACTTGGACCTAGAATTAAAAAAGCTGCAGATATTCTAACAAACGAGTATCAACGGTCACCTAAAGTGGCAGAAATTGCAGGCTTTCTTGAAGTATCAGAAGAAGAAGTGCTTGAAACAATGGAAATTAGCAGAAGCTATCATGCGCTTTCTATAGATTCTCAAATTGATACAGATGCTGAGGGCAGCAAAGTTACGATATTGGATATGATTGCGGTCAATGAAGACGGTTATAATGAAATTGACCGTACAATGTTAATTGAAAGGGCATTTGTAGTTCTGAACGAGCGGGAAAGGGAAATATTAAATTATACTTTTTACCAAAATCTGAGCCAGAAAGAAGCGGGAGAAAAAGTGGGAATCTCCCAGATGCATGTATCCCGTATCCAAAGACGCGCATTGAAAAAGTTAAAAGAAGCGCTCCAGGTAGATACGCTTGAATTATGAAGGAAGTATATAGATAGGTGGCGGACAAATGAGTAATCGCAAGGAAACGATCATTAAGAATATTGCAAAGGAATTAAATATACAACCTAAGCAAGTGCATAATGTTATTACGTTAATTGAGGAAGGAAATACGGTTCCCTTCATTGCTCGTTATCGAAAAGAAAGAACGAACGGCTTGGATGAAGTTCAAATTCGTTCAATCACGGAAAAATGGGAATATGCTCAAAATCTCGAAAAAAGAAAAGACGAGGTTATCCGCTTAATTGAAGAGCAGGGTAAATTAACAGAAGAGCTGAAGAAAAATATTGAGAATGCGGACAAGCTTCAGCAGGTTGAAGACTTGTATTTACCGTATAAGAAAAAACGTCGTACAAAAGCTACAATTGCTAAGGAAAAAGGGTTGGAACCTTTGGCTGAGTGGTTGTTCGGATTACCGACAGAAGGCGATGTTTTTGAAAAGGCAAAAGAATTTATCAGTAAAGAGCATGAAGTTGCTTCATTAGACGATGCTCTCCAAGGTGCCCGAGATATTATCGCTGAATACATATCGGATACCGCTGCATTTAGGGAGTGGATCCGAAATGAAACATTTAAAAAAGGTATCCTTAAATCAAACGTAAAAGATGAAGAGAAAGATGAAAAGAAAGTGTATGAGATGTACTACGAATATGAAGAATCAATTCATAAGGTAGTGCCCCATCGTATACTTGCGTTAAACCGTGGTGAGAAGGAAGAAATCCTGAAAGTAGGAATTGAGCCTCCTGTAGAAAATGTTCTATTTTATTTAAATAAACAAGTAATTAAAGAGATTGAGACTGTTGCTAAAGAGCAGCTTGTCGTTTCAATTGAGGATGCCTATAAACGCTTGATTCAGCCATCAATAGAGCGGGAAATTCGCAACAACTTAACGGAGAAGGCGGAAGATCAGGCCATTCATATTTTTGCTGAGAATTTAAGAAATCTTCTACTTCAACCGCCATTGAAAGGGAAAATGGTGTTGGGAGTTGACCCAGCATACAGAACAGGCTGTAAATTGGCAATCGTTGATGAAACCGGGAAAATGTTATTGATTGACGTTGTATACCCGCACCCGCCTAAGGCAAAGCCGGAGGAAGCTAAGCAGAAGGTTTTATCTTTATTAAAAGAGTATCCGATTGAAATCGTAGCGATCGGTAATGGTACGGCATCGCGTGAAACAGAGCAGTTTATTGTTGATTTATTAAAAGAAGTAGATCGTGAAATATATTATGTAATCGTAAATGAGGCAGGGGCTAGTGTATATTCGGCGTCGGATTTGGCTCGTGAGGAGTTTCCTGATCTCCATGTCGAAGAGAGAAGTGCGGTTTCAATTGCACGGAGATTGCAGGACCCGTTAGCGGAATTAGTAAAAATTGATCCAAAATCAATTGGTGTAGGTCAATATCAGCATGATGTTTCACAAAAGAAGCTAAGCGAGTCGTTAACATTCATTGTTGAAACTGTCGTTAACCAGGTAGGAGTTAATGTGAATACGGCTTCGATATCGTTGCTGCAATATGTATCGGGTTTAAGTAAATCTGTTGCAACCAATATTGTGAAGCAGCGAGATTCAGAAGGTAAATTTATTAACCGTGATCAATTGAAATCAATCCCACGTTTAGGTGCGAAAACATACGAGCAATGTATTGGGTTTTTAAGAATTATTGACGGCGACCATCCGCTTGATCGTACATCAATCCATCCGGAAAGCTATGAGGAGACAAAGCAATTGCTTAACAGAGCAGGTTGTACGCTTGATGACCTCGGATCAGAGAAGCTTAATAATGCTATAAAAGAATTAAATGTAAAAGAAGTAGCTTTGGAACTTACTATAGGAGAACCTACACTTAGAGATATCATTGATGCATTAATCCGCCCTGAGCGTGATCCAAGGGATGAAGTTACCAAACCATTATTGAAGAAAGATATCCTAAAGCTTGAAGATCTTCAAAAAGGGATGGAGCTTGAAGGAACAGTTCGTAACGTTGTTGACTTCGGGGCGTTTATTGATATCGGGGTAAAACAGGATGGGCTTGTTCATATTTCAAAATTAAGTAAGCAATTTGTGAAACATCCTATGGATATCGTATCGGTTGGCGATGTTGTAACAGTTTGGGTTGATGATGTAGATCAGAAGAAAGGGCGCGTCGCTTTAACGATGCTTCCTCCACAATAATTTAAAAAGCACTGACTTATGAGCAGTGCTTTTTTCTGTAAAAAAACCAGCATTGGTTTAATAATTTAATTTGATAGCTGTTTTTATCATGATAAGCTTGCATTAGTTGCTTTACTAACCAATAAGGCATCATAAGGAACACACCTCCCAAAATCTGATGGAATGGGTCTTGGCGTACTTAGGTATTACTTAGTGTATGCAAGATAATGTTTAATGTGCAGTCCTTTTTCAAGTAATATGAGACTTTTATGGTAAACGGAGTAATGTGATATGAATCAAAATCAATTACAAATCCTATGTGAGCAGTTGTCGATTGAACTTTTTGACAAACAATTTCTTCATACTGTTCGTTTTAATAATAGGTTGAGAACAACTGGTGGTCGGTATCTATTAAGATCACATGATATTGAAATAAATCCGAAATATTATAACGAACAAGGAACAGAAGCGGTAATAGATATCCTAAAGCATGAATTATGCCATTACCATCTTCATATTGAAGGGAGGGGGTATCAACATAAAGATCAAGACTTTAAGTCGTTGTTAAAAAAGGTAGGCGGCCCTAGGTTTTGTAAGCCGCTTTCAACATCAAAAAAAAGAAAGCAATTAATAAAATATATATATGAGTGCAACGTTTGTAAACAAACGTATAAGCGTAAAAGAAGGATGGATACGGTGCGTTATGTTTGTGGAAGATGCAGAGGAAAACTTTCCTTAAAAGAAAATGTAAATCATAGTTGACGATGAAAAATAGGATGTGTTATATTAAATAAGCCGTCGGAAGACGAGCATAGAAATGAATGAAAAGGTTAAAAAATATTGATTCATTTTCTTGACAACAATAAAATATTATTGTACAATATATAACGTTGTCACTAAATATTCCACAGTAGCTCAGTGGTAGAGCTATCGGCTGTTAACCGATCGGTCGCAGGTTCGAATCCTGCCTGTGGAGCCAGTGGAGAAGTACTCAAGTGGCTGAAGAGGCGCCCCTGCTAAGGGTGTAGGTCGGGTAACCGGCGCGAGGGTTCAAATCCCTCCTTCTCCGCCAGCTGTGGCCCGTTGGTCAAGCGGTTAAGACACCGCCCTTTCACGGCGGTAACACGGGTTCGAATCCCGTACGGGTCACCAACCTTTTTGTGAATAATATTACTTTTATTAGAAAATAATAATGGAGGATTAGCTCAGCTGGGAGAGCACCTGCCTTACAAGCAGGGGGTCGGCGGTTCGATCCCGTCATCCTCCACCATGAAAATTATGAGCTGTTGATGTTAATGTGTACCCTAGACTTTAGAGAAGCGAGAAGGTCTAGGAGGTGAAGGTTCGAGGAACGGAGCGAAACTGACGCAGAGATTCGAAGCTTATATAAAGTATAGAGGTCCCGTGGTGTAGCGGTTAACATGCCTGCCTGTCACGCAGGAGATCGCCGGTTCGATCCCGGTCGGGACCGCCATTTGAATTAAATATTATTGGGCTATAGCCAAGCGGTAAGGCAACGGACTTTGACTCCGTCATTCACTGGTTCGAATCCAGTTAGCCCAGCCATTTTATATGAGCCATTAGCTCAGTCGGTAGAGCATCTGACTTTTAATCAGAGGGTCGCAGGTTCGAATCCTGCATGGCTCACCATTTATGCGGGTGTGGCGGAATTGGCAGACGCACTAGACTTAGGATCTAGCGCCTTTGGCGTGGGGGTTCGACTCCCTTCACCCGCACCATCTCAAAATAATATAAATTTTAAAACCTTAAGAGTCGCTGTCTATTCAGTGTCTTTTGTTTTCTTTATGGTAAGAATGCGGTCGTGGCGGAATGGCAGACGCGCTAGGTTGAGGGCCTAGTGGGGGCAACCCCGTGGAGGTTCAAGTCCTCTCGGCCGCACCAATAAATTACCACTTGATAGATTAAAGTAAATATGATATATTAATAGAGTCGCCTTAAGTAGTGCGCCCGTAGCTCAATTGGATAGAGCGTCTGACTACGGATCAGAAGGTTATGGGTTCGACTCCTGTCGGGCGCGCCATTTCAAACGATCTTCCATTCGTCCTGTGACGAACATGGAAGTCAGAACATCTGTTCAAGTTCGGGAAGTAGCTCAGCTTGGTAGAGCACTTGGTTTGGGACCAAGGGGTCGCAGGTTCGAATCCTGTCTTCCCGACCATTTAAAAAACAATATATGCGGGTGTAGTTTAATGGTAAAACTTCAGCCTTCCAAGCTGATGTCGTGGGTTCGATTCCCATCACCCGCTCCATTTTAATGTGAGCAAATTGGGCCTGTAGCTCAGCTGGTTAGAGCGCACGCCTGATAAGCGTGAGGTCGATGGTTCAAGTCCATTCAGGCCCACCATCAAAGTGTTAAATGATCTTTGAAAACTAAACAAAATGTCAAGCGTGCAAACAAGTTGAATCTAAGAATTCGACAAACAAGTCAGTATTAATTTTGAGCAATCAAACACTTTTCGGAGAGTTTGATCCTGGCTCAGGACGAACGCTGGCGGCGTGCCTAATACATGCAAGTCGAGCGGATGATAAAGGAGCTTGCTCCTTTTGATTCAGCGGCGGACGGG
>NZ_JARSMD010000031.1:0-3254 GCF_035811335.1 Schinkia azotoformans | reverse complement strand
ACTTTTCTATTTGGTTAAGTCCTCGATCGATTAGTATCTGTCAGCTCCACGTATCGCTACGCTTCCACCTCAGACCTATCTACCTCATCGTCTCTGAGGGATCTTACTTCTTACGAATGGGAAATCTCATCTCGAGGGGGGCTTCATGCTTAGATGCTTTCAGCACTTATCCCGTCCGCACATAGCTACCCAGCGATGCCTTTGGCAAGACAACTGGTACACCAGCGGTGCGTCCATCCCGGTCCTCTCGTACTAAGGACAGCTCCTCTCAAATTTCCTGCGCCCACGACGGATAGGGACCGAACTGTCTCACGACGTTCTGAACCCAGCTCGCGTACCGCTTTAATGGGCGAACAGCCCAACCCTTGGGACCGACTACAGCCCCAGGATGCGATGAGCCGACATCGAGGTGCCAAACCTCCCCGTCGATGTGGACTCTTGGGGGAGATAAGCCTGTTATCCCCAGGGTAGCTTTTATCCGTTGAGCGATGGCCCTTCCATGCGGAACCACCGGATCACTAAGCCCGACTTTCGTCCCTGCTCGACTTGTAGGTCTCGCAGTCAAGCTCCCTTGTGCCTTTACACTCTGCGAATGATTTCCAACCATTCTGAGGGAACCTTTGGGCGCCTCCGTTACCTTTTAGGAGGCGACCGCCCCAGTCAAACTGCCCACCTGACACTGTCTCCCAGCCCGATCAGGGCTGTGGGTTAGAATTTCAATACAGCCAGGGTAGTATCCCACCGATGCCTCCACCGAAGCTGGCGCTCCGGCTTCTCAGGCTCCTACCTATCCTGTACAAGCTGTACCAAAATTCAATATCAGGTTGCAGTAAAGCTCCATGGGGTCTTTCCGTCCTGTCGCGGGTAACCTGCATCTTCACAGGTACTATGATTTCACCGAGTCTCTCGTTGAGACAGTGCCCAAGTCGTTACACCTTTCGTGCGGGTCAGAACTTACCTGACAAGGAATTTCGCTACCTTAGGACCGTTATAGTTACGGCCGCCGTTTACTGGGGCTTCGATTCAGAGCTTCTCCTTACGGATAACCCCTCCTCTTAACCTTCCAGCACCGGGCAGGTGTCAGCCCCTATACTTCGCCTTACGGCTTCGCAGAGACCTGTGTTTTTGCTAAACAGTCGCTTGGGCCTATTCACTGCGGCTCTCTCGCGCTTGCACGCTATCAGAGCACCCCTTCTCCCGAAGTTACGGGGTCATTTTGCCGAGTTCCTTAACGAGAGTTCTCTCGCGCATCTTAGGATTCTCTCCTCGCCTACCTGTGTCGGTTTGCGGTACGGGCACCTTCTACCTCGCTAGAAGCTTTTCTTGGCAGTGTGGAATCAGGAACTTCGGTACTTTATTTCCCTCGCCATCACAGCTTAAGCGTATGACAAGCGGATTTGCCTACTTGTCGCTCTAACTGCTTGGACGCGCACAACCAACGGCGCGCTTACCCTATCCTCCTGCGTCCCTCCATTGCTCAAACGGTAAAGAGGTGGTACAGGAATATCAACCTGTTGGCCATCGCCTACGCCTTTCGGCCTCGGCTTAGGTCCCGACTAACCCTGAGCGGACGAGCCTTCCTCAGGAAACCTTAGGCTTTCGATGGACAGGATTCTCACCTGTCTTTTCGCTACTCACACCGGCATTCTCACTTCTAAGCGCTCCACTAGTCCTTTCGGTCTAGCTTCAAAGCCCTTAGAACGCTCCCCTACCACTGACACGTAAGTGTCAATCCACAGCTTCGGTGGTACGTTTAGCCCCGTTACATTTTCGGCGCAGAGTCACTCGACCAGTGAGCTATTACGCACTCTTTAAATGGTGGCTGCTTCTAAGCCAACATCCTGGTTGTCTAAGCAACTCCACATCCTTTGCCACTTAACGTACACTTTGGGACCTTAGCTGGTGATCTGGGCTGTTTCCCTCTTGACCACGGACCTTATCACTCGTAGTCTGACTCCTAAGGATAAGTCTTTGGCATTCGGAGTTTGACTGAATTCGGTAACCCGATGGGGGCCCCTAGTCCAATCAGTGCTCTACCTCCAAGACTCTTACCTTAAGGCTAGCCCTAAAGCTATTTCGGGGAGAACCAGCTATCTCCAAGTTCGATTGGAATTTCTCCGCTACCCACACCTCATCCCCGCACTTTTCAACGTGCGTGGGTTCGGTCCTCCATCCAGTGTTACCTGGACTTCAACCTGGACATGGGTAGATCACCTGGTTTCGGGTCTACGACCACGTACTCATGCGCCCTATTCAGACTCGCTTTCGCTGCGGCTCCGTCTCTTCGACTTAACCTTGCACGGGATCGTAACTCGCCGGTTCATTCTACAAAAGGCACGCTGTCACCCATGAATGGGCTCCAACTACTTGTAGGCACACGGTTTCAGGATCTCTTTCACTCCCCTTCCGGGGTGCTTTTCACCTTTCCCTCACGGTACTGGTTCACTATCGGTCACTAGGGAGTATTTAGCCTTGGGAGATGGTCCTCCCAGCTTCCGACGGGATTTCACGTGTCCCGCCGTACTCAGGATCCACTCAAGAGGGAACGAAGTTTCAGCTACAGGGCTGTTACCTTCTTCGGCTGGCCTTTCCAGACCACTTCACCTACTTCGTTCCTTTGTAACTCCGTATAGAGTGTCCTACAACCCCAAGAGGCAAGCCTCTTGGTTTGGGCTTCTTCCGTTTCGCTCGCCGCTACTCAGGAAATCGCATTTGCTTTCTCTTCCTCCGGGTACTTAGATGTTTCAGTTCCCCGGGTCTGCCTTCGATACCCTATGTATTCAGGTAAAGATACTGTCCCATTACGAACAGTGGGTTTCCCCATTCGGAAATCTCCGGATCAAAGCTTACTTACAGCTCCCCGAAGCATATCGGTGTTAGTCCCGTCCTTCATCGGCTCCTAGTGCCAAGGCATTCGCCGTGCGCCCTTACTAACTTAACCATTCGACAAATGATCAGCTGCGAATCTCGTCGTCAGCTTTGACTCTCCGTTGCTCACGTACGTTGTACGCTCCGCTACTCGAGCCTTCGCTTCCTAGATCTTCTTGCTGCTGATTTGTCTCAAGTTTGCAACTCTCTATATAAATAGAGAAGATGCTAATAAGAACTTATTCTACAGTAAATATGAATGTTTTACGATTATCTAGTTTTCAAGGAACATTTGGTGGAGACTAGCGGGATCGAACCGCTGACCTCCTGCGTGCAAGGCAGGCGCTCTCCCAGCTGAGCTAAGCCCCCAAATTAAATGCGCCTTG
>NZ_JARSMD010000030.1:0-17976 GCF_035811335.1 Schinkia azotoformans | reverse complement strand
GGCACGTACGGTTTGATAAGGGGGAAGCCTTGAAAGAGGTTTCCCTACTTTATTTGTTAGAAAAGTGGCATTTTTACCACTTTTTATATTGAGTACTTTTGGGTAATGTGTTATAATATAGGGAAACGGGGGTGATGGTTATGAGATTAAAAATTACTAAATCTAAAAATTCTTCATCACTTTATGTCATTAAATCCACTTATAAAAACGGGAAACATTCCTCCAAGATTGTTGAAAAGCTTGGTACATATGATGAACTTCTAAAAAAATTGGACGGTCAAGATCCCATTGAATGGGCGAAACAATATATTGCTGAACTCAATAAGAAAGAGAAAGAAGATAATCGTAAGATTATGGTTCAATACTCTCCTACTAAGTTGATCGAAAAAGATGAGCAACGTTGTTTTAATGGCGGTTATCTTTTTCTTCAACAGATTTACCATGATTTACAGCTTCATAAAATCTGCAGTCAAATCTCTGACAAATACAAGTTTTCATTTAATCTGAACTCGATTTTGCCACGCTTACTATACGGAAGAATCATTTTCCCGTCTTCCAAACTTGCTACCCATCACCTTTCTTCTAAGCTCATCGAACAACCAGACTTTGAAATCCAACATGTATATAGAGCCCTTGAAGTCATTGCTAAAGAAACGGATTTTATTCAATCGGAGCTGTATAAAAATAGTCTGAAGTTATCCAAAAGAAATAGCGGCATCCTTTATTATGACTGCACGAATTATTTTTTTGAGATTGAACAGGAGGAAGGTCTGAAGCAATACGGTTATTCTAAGGAACACCGCCCTAACCCTATTGTCCAGATGGGGCTCTTTATGGATGGGGATGGGATCCCCCTTGCTTTCAGTATCCATAAAGGGAATACAAATGAGCAGATTACGTTAAAACCTTTAGAAGAAAAAATATTAAAAGATTTCGAGTTATCTAAGTTCGTTGTTTGCACGGATGCGGGACTTGCCTCAACCGATAACAGGAAGTTTAATGATAAAAAAGATCGTGCTTTTATTACAACTCAATCCATCAAGAAGTTAAAAAAGCATTTAAAAGAATGGGCTCTTTCTTCAGAAGGTTGGAGGCTTGGTGAGAATCATAAGACCTATGACATTACGAAGTTAGACGATAATACTAAGTTTGCCGATCAAACGTGCGGTAAAAGTAATAGACACTAATCCTGCAAAGATAAAAAAACACAACCAAAATGATTATAAGCGCTTCATTGAAAAGACAAGTATAACTCCTGACGGAGAAATTGTGGACAAAGAGTTATATAGCATTAATGCGGATATCATCTCAAAAGAGGAATTATTCGATGGGTTTTATGCCGTATGTACGAATTTAGAAGATCAGGCTTCTGACATTATAAAGATTAATCACAGACGTTGGGAAATTGAAGAGTGTTTTCGCATCATGAAAAGCGAATTTAAAGCGAGACCCATATACCTAAGCCGGGACGATAGGATCGAGGCTCATTTCACTACCTGCTTTCTATCAATAGTAATATTCAGGTATCTAGAGAAGAAACTTGGTGAACAATTCACATGCAGCGAAATTATACACGGTTTGAGAGATATGAATTTTTACGAAATTATTGGAGATGGTTATATCCCGATCTATACACGAACTGATTTCACAGATGCTTTACATGAGGCATTTGGCTTTAGAACAGATTATCAAATCATTAGTAATAGGCAGATGAAAAAAATTTTTAGAGACACAAAAAAATAAAAAAAGTACTCAACTTTTACAATATACAAAAAGGCTTGAAAAGCCCTATCTATAAGGGTTTTCAAGCCTTTTCTATTCTCCAAGTGTCAAAAACAGGAACATATTACAATTATAGAAGTTAATATGAAAATGAAAAACTTTTTGTTCACCATTTTAGCTGTATTCAGTTTGTCACTTCTCTTTGGAATAGGAAACGCTTCAGCGAACTCACTAACAGAAGATGATCTTCTTTCAGAGGTAAAAGTGTTTGATGAGAATGGTGATGAAATTCCTTATACGAAGGAAGAACTTAAACAATTTATCAAGTTTAATTCGGATAAAAACACCAATTTATCCCTGTTTAAAAGCTTCCCGTACAATTATGGACCAATAGAATTTTCCAGTAATTTCTGGATAGGTGGAGGATGGAGAGGTATAGCATTTTACAATCCTGTTGATACAATAATAAGAGTCAATGGGATTGCAGAGAGATTTACAATTCATGCTTATTATGATGATAATGGTGGAGCGGGAAGTGAAGCTAAATCAATTTCATTACCTGGTGGATGGACTGGAGATGTTCATGTAAGTGCTTGGTCTACAATGCCAAGAGGATATGATTATCGTTTTAAAGTTGTAAACACGGATGGAAAAAAATTCACAATTGATAACATTCAAGTTTGGTATGATTGATTTATTTTTCAAAGATAAGAAAGTCTACCACAGCTAATAGGCTGTGGTATTTTCATATTATGGAGACTAACATTCTTTGACACATACTTTTTATTAACCGTTTTTCGCTATCAAATAAGGAAGAATTTCAATAACTAACTAAGATTCTATAAACAGTGCCACTCGAAAGCTAGTAGTACCTTCATCAGAATTAACCGTAATTTCCCCATTATAACTTTCAACAATCTCCTTAACGGTGGGTAGCCCCATGCCTTGGTGCTTACCTTCTGATTTTGTTGATATGCCTTTGGTAAATATTTTTTCTCTCATGTCTGATGGAATCTGGGGGCCATTGTTCGTAATTTCTAATAGACAAATATTTAGCACCTTTTTATAACCAATTTCAATTTGTTTTAATTGTTGATTAGAATCATGCAGAACGTCGATTGCATTATCAATAATATTTCCCAAAATTAAAACAATGTCATAACTCTTCATTTGCGGAAAGATAAGCATTTCCTCATTTTTTACCGCTAATTGAATACCTTTTTCTTCTGCTTGGACCATTTTTGCTTTTAATAATGCTTGTACAGCCGGTTGTTTAAAAGGAAATAAATTTTGCGATTCTATGACTTTTTTATGCAAATTAGTCATATACTGTTTAGCTTCAGCATACTTTTCTTCCTCTAGTAATACATATAGAACTTCGATATGATTATGAAAATCGTGACGATAACTGCGCCATTGGACAATCATTTTTTCCAATTCATCGATTAGAGGTTTTTCTGCGTAAGTAATGTGATCGTGAATCTCTTTTTGCTGGATATGGTTTACATAGATGAAGAACATAATGGATACGAGGACCATCGATATTGTTAAAATAGGAAATCGAATGAAAAACGTATAATAGCTATCATTTGGTATAAAGTACAATGCATGAATCATTAATCCCAGCACTAGTTGCAAACTAATAAGAGGCAGACCCCATTTATATTTATGATTGACCCATTTTTCCTTTATGTGGAAATGGCACTTCTTAAAATACAAGGCCAGTAAAATTAGTGGTATTAAATATAAATAGGGAAGTCCAATTCTATAAGTAAGCGTTTGTTGTACTTGAATTAGTGATAGGTTAAAAATAGAATTAGCAAAGTATAAAATAATAAATTCCCCAATTAACTGAACGATATATGAAACCGTATTCAGCAAAAGAGAAAGATACCAAGAAATAGGAAAACTAAACCGGGTAATTATTATGGATAGAAAAAATAGTACAACTATCCATAATTCCATTTGTAAATTAAAATATCTAAAGATATATGAAATAATGGAAGTGCTAATTGAATAAATAACCAACCCTCTCCAGTTTGCTGGCAAGAGGGTTGGCTTCAATAGACATATCGCGAAAAATAGTTTAATAAAAGCTTCAGGGACGGATTGGAAAATGAAAGCAAAGAAATTATCCATAAAATAGACTCCTACTACTTTACTTGTTGAATTAATTCAGATAATTTAGGCCTATTTAATAGTGCGTATTCATCTGTATGTTTTAACTTAAGTTTATATGTCTCAGATGCAAAAGGAATCACTTCGTAGATCCATTTGATATTAACAATATAGCTGTTATGTGTTCTTATAAAGAGATTTTGATCAAGCCGCTGATGAATATCCTTCATGCTTTCTCTTGTAGTATAGATATTTTCTTTCACCTTATTTTGATGATTTTCAATTGTAAGAATGGAAGTCATTCTACCATCTTTTTTTATACAAACGATTTGATCCATCTCTAAAAATAGAAGATTAGCCTCAACTTTTATGGCAATTTTTCCGGGACCAAGTAGCCATGATTCAATCCGACTTAAAGTGGTATCTGTAACATCTAATCGTTTTTTCACTTTTTCGAGGGCAATATGGATACGTGATGGGTCGATTGGCTTCAGTAGGTAATCAGTTGCTTCTACTTCATAGCTTTCTAATGCATAGTCCACATGTCCTGTAAGGAAAATAATTGGAAAGTCCGGTCTGAATTCATGTATTTTTTTAGCTAGTTCGATCCCGTTAAGGTCAGGAAGATCAATATCCAAGACGGCAAAATCATGGGGCTTTTTGTTAATTGAATTTATATATTCTTGTCCTGTTTGATATTCATTGACCACAACAACTTCATTTGTTTCCTCCAATAACTTTTTTAACCGTCTTATGATAATTGGATCATCATCAACGATAATCACCCGTAGCATTTTTAATCAAGTTTCTTTCTGCATGGTTTTTTAGGCTGATAAAAAAAGATTGCGCTTTGTGTTGAAACCTCTCCCTTCACAAACGTTAACATGGCAACAGCAATAAAAGTTAAACCCTTTTTCAGCATTTTAAAAAACTCCTTTCTACTAATAATTGATTTACTTTTTCAATAATCTTAATTCCAATTGGGGTAAGAGATATATATTGCAACATTAATCCAAACAGTGAAGCAAGGATTAATGTAGGTTCCATTTCAAATAAGGAACCTATTAAAAGAATAAAATACCAATTAGTTAGGACAAGGTAGGGAATGCCCTTTTTGCTTTTTATAATCGGATTATTATTATTCTCTTTGGGTAGGCGACTAATCGAAACCATTCCCAAAATGATAGCCACATGAAGGACAATTAATAAATGGTTTATTAGAATCTGTGGTGGATTCGCAGCAACCACAGCTAACAATACAAAAAGCCCCAAACTGAATAGCATGCATGAAAGATACGTAGACAAATGATGTCCGCCTGAAACAATTCGTAATGATACAAATGCAAGTACAAGAATAATAGTTTGCGAAGTTATATGTAATGACACGGCAATTGTCAATAAAAGGAGCACTTTAATAAAATAACCAATTAATAACTCAAAGCCATACCGCAAAAAATCCTCTTCCTCAACATAACCGCTTGCAACAGCTAGTTTTCTAGCAAACAACTGAGAAATTCTCGTAATCAACATTTACCACCTTCCAGCAATTATCCAATTTAAATTAATTCTACATTATTCAACATATTAATCAATAGATTTGGGATAAACTCCATGAAATCGGGGATGAATTCTTGAATTTGCGGGACGAATTTGAAAAATCATTTAATTTTAGAATCTGCATCTGCATTTATCCCGGAAATATGGGGATTTATCCCGACTTTTGATGAGTTTGTCGCAAAATATTGTAATTATTGGAATATTTTATATGATTGCTGTTGAAAGGAGGCAAGAAAATATTTAATCTTTTAAAAAAATTAATGTATTTTAGTATTTTAAATGAGGGGGAAAAAAAGTTGGCTATTAAAAAATTAATAACAATGGTATCTATGATGGCTCTACTGTTAGTTACGTTAGTAAATCCCGGTGAGCCTAGTGCAAAAGTTGAGTCAGTTCAAAAGTCAAATTTCCAAATGATTAATAGTTCAGATACGTATCTTGAATATTCTTTCGATGAAAATGGAGAGTCTTTTAAAATCATAGAAGAATTTGATGATGATTTTAAAGGGGTAAGTAGTGAAATCTATATAAAAAATAGTGAAGGTAATTACGAATTATTCTCTGAACAAAAAAGTACAATTGAAGATAATAATCTTGTAATTGAAACAAAAAAAGACAACAAGATTAACACAGAAAAATTTGAATTTCAAACACCACAAATAAATAGTGAAGAATTAATAAAAATAGATAGTAAGGATGCTCAATTACTGTCAGGTGAAGTAACTATTAATGCAGTAACAGATTGGATCTATTATGATACCTCAAAGTACTCAGATCTTGTAACAAAATTTACAATAGGTGCAATTTCAATTCTTATAGCAAGCAGAATTCCGTGGGCTTTGGCAGCGGATGTAACACGAATAGCTACTTTAGCTTACAATATATTTGCTCCAAATTTGTATTATACTATTCTTTGGTATTATAAATGGGATGGTAGCGTACCTGTTGCAGAAATGAAAATAGCATATGTATATTCGGATAGTCAGAGAACAAACCAATTAGGGAATGCAATCTTAACAACAAAATATATGGATTAATATTAATATGTCAAAAATAAAAATTCCAAGGTGTTTTTTATCTTGGAATTTTTATTTTTGGTAGTATTGGATATAATTAATCCATGAAAATATATAATTGGTTTAAAAAGGGAGTAGATAAACTTGAAAGAAAAAACTATTATAAATATTTTAGGAGCACTTTCTATTATACTCGCTGTTGTTTTTCAACATTTTTCAGCTTATATAATATCGATAATTATTATAATTTCAATATCTATTTATAATATTATTAAAAAACCAACAACTCTAAAAATCATTTTCTATATTTTTCTATATTCTTCATTCTTCTTATTAATTTATTTTCATTTCGTAAGCTAAAAATGGGTTCTTTCCAGCGTTAGTTGAATTTCCGTGATTCGAGAAATAATAATTTCTTCCGTAGAAGTTCAAAACTACTTCTACTATACATGATGCGTTTGATTGTTTTTAACTTATTGATACTCCCTTCTGCTAACCCATTATTATAAGGGAAAATAAATGCATTATTGACCGCATCTATATCATTTTTCAAGCCGTTTAGATAACTATTTAAAACGCTTGTTCGGATGTTAGCGAAGCAACCATTAATCGTGTGTTAAATGAACTAAAAGTACAACAGACCATTGAACCTATAGGGTTGGGTAGAAATGCGAAGTGGAGGAAATTATAGGGGGGAAGTAGTAGCAAAAAAAGCGGGACTTTCGATGGAAGGAGACCTTATTAATACTAACACAACTCAAGGTACAGGGGTGGCGGACAATATTGAAAAGAGGTCAACTACGACCAAACAGAAATTTTTTACTGGCAAAGATAAAGTTATAGAGTATTTTAAACAAAATAATAAAGTACTAGTCTTAGATGATTTTCATTATGCACCTGAAGAAATACAATATGACATTGCTTACCAACTGAAAGATGCGATTAGATTAGAATTGAAGGCATTTGTTATATCCCTTCCCCAAAGGGCAGATGATGCAATTCGAAAAAATCCAGATTTAAAACGATTATCAACAGCCGCAAAATCCAAATGAACAAAATGATGTAGTTTATAAAAGGCTGAAATAGAACCCTATAATTTCCTTGATGAATTCAACACTGATATTGATTCTAGAAAAAATATAAATCAACAAAATTATGCATTAAAGTCAGGTATCATTGTTTTGGAAATAAAGTCTTATTATGCGGGCAGTGGTATAGCGCCATTAAATCTAACATCACAATATATAACAAAATCACAATTTGGTAACGAAATATTTTATCAGAACAGAAAATAATAAATGCAGAAATAAACGATCAATAGGTCCACTGGGACTACTCCCTGCGAAAAGCTTGGGTTGTCTTTTTGTTTAAATTTAATTTATGATTGCGGTTAGTTCATGATACAATCTTTTTATATAGATTGATGATAAGTTTATGGAACAGACCGAAGGAAGTTGATGATTATGGCATGGTCATTATTTTTGTCTTTTATGTTAGGAACGATTGGTCTAGCATTTTTACCGTACTTTTTGAAAAACGGTAATTATATTGCTAGTATATTATGGGCTATATTGATAGTTTTATCTTATTTTCTATTTTAATCGACAACTGCCACATGTCAATCAACTATAAACAATAGGTGAAAAGCGTACTTGTCGTTTATTGTTTTTCGGTTGAACGGGTTTGGTATATGGTAAAATGAAATTAAGAGTTATTTGATAAAGTGTATGTTCCAGAATCAGTCCTCAAAGAATTAACATCAAGTTTTGATGAAAAGGATTTTGGTAGAAGAGAAATCCTTGAAGCCCTAAAAGAGGAAAAAGTAATCATCCATTCGGTAAAGGATGAAGTTTTATTTTTCTGTTTTTTTACTATTTGTTAACCACGATAATAGCCCGAATATAAAAACAAAAAATAAAGTATGTATTAAGTTTTCAATCCACTGAAATGTACTATCTCTATAGTAATCAAAAAATACCAATACAATGAATATGCCTACGAATAAAATTAAATTGAGCACTAGGTTACGCATAGATCCTCCTCCTGATTTTCAATACATTTCATTATAAACAAACTTTCCAGCACCTTTATAAACCACATTTCCCAATATTACCAAAACCGAATAATTTTCATAAACTGCCTCCGCGTTACTGTTATAAATATTGATTGGGGAATTTTTCGTATTCCACTAAAAATAATATGTAATAATAATTTTATAATATTCGGCATTCAATGCAATAGATTCGGGATAAATAGCCCAAAATCCAGGATGAATTCCCAGGTTTGCACGATGAATTTGAACAACAATTAATAAGTGATAGGTGGCTACCCATTGCAGAGAGCTCTAGATTGGATGTAATCGAAGAAGCTTTTGTGCCTTTGTTCACCTTTGTAACAATGATATAATGGGAATAAAGGAAACCCAGGATAGAGGCGGGGTAATATGACTAATTCTAATAATATTGGATTAATGGATAAGAAAAAGTTGTTAGAGGTTTTTGATTATCTAAATGAAAGATTAAAAGAAAATCAATTACAACTGGAGATCACGATTTATCGGGGCTCTATCATGACGATGGTCTATGATAATAGACCTGCAACTAAGGATATAGACTGTGTATTTAGTGAGGTTAATTCAAAATTATTAGCAAACATATTGGACCAAGTTCGCTTTGTTTTTCAACTTTCTGATGGTTGGATAAATGAAGAGATAAAGGAGCCGCTAAAATCGATTTTAAAAGAAGACAAGGAAACTTATAAAGTATACTCGAACCTCAAAATATTAAAACCTAAAGCGGAACAATTATTGGCGATGAAAGTTTTGGCGGCTAGACCGGAACCTGCTAAAGACTTTATTGATGCGTATTTATTATGTAGGGAATTGGAAATCACATCTAAAACAGAACTTTTAAATATCTTCAAAGACTATGTACCATTAAGTCTTCTCGGGGAAAGACAAATGAATTTTATTAAATATTTAGGAGAGGATTTAGGCTATGATTGGGAATAAGTATTTAAGATCTTTATTTGAGTACCCTGATGAAGATACCAGTTTAAATCAGCTTCTGGAATTGCTTAAATCAAAAGATACGGAATTTATTGGCAGCTTAAGGGAGCCGGTAGATTTAGACCAATGCGATGATAAGGAATTGGAATATTTGACAAAAGTAACGGCTTTAATGGATTACTACTTACAAATTTACGATATCGAGGTCCCGAGTTGGTTTAGAGACGAGAGATTAATGTTTGATAAACCCTATTATCATTCTAAAAGAATTAGTGATTTTGAAAAGGTACGAATGCAATATATAAGTCCTGCTCCGTTTAGAACAAGGAATGTCTTTTTTGATTTAAATGGTATTGAAAGAGTATAGGAAGCAAATTCCAGTATTTGAGGAACCATAATTTGACGAGAAAAGTTAAATACACGAGGTAGCCATTAAAAACGACAAGGACAGGACATACTTGTCGTTTATTTATTTTTAAAAATATTATATTATTATCTCACTTTTTAACATACTCAATCTCTTGTAGAATGAATATGTCTATATTACAATAAACATATTCATAAACTAATTCATTATAGGAAAATATACATAAAGTATATAAAATGATTATAATTAGACTATTAACTTTTCAAGAGGTGAAGTAATGAGAACATTTCAATATGAACAATTAAAGCAATTAATGATGCCGATGGAAACAGTGAATTTAATAGCTAAAATCAATGAATATAAAGGTAAGCAAGAGCTATATAAACAACAAGCGCCGCAAATTTTAGAAACACTAAAAGATGTAGCAGTCATTCAATCCACCAAGGCGTCTAATGCCATCGAAGGGATTATTATTACAGATAGTAGATTAAAAAGTATCATGCAAAATGATATTGATTTGAAAGATCGTTCAGAGGGTGAAATTGCTGGCTATCGAGATGTATTACAACTTGTTCATTCCTCATATGATGCTATTCCTATAAGAGAAAGTGTAATTTTACAATTACATAAAGAATTGTATCGTTATAATCCAATCGAAGGCGGACGATGGAAAAACGTTGATAATGTTATCAGTGAAACATTTGTAGATGGCACGAAGCGTATTCGCTTTCAACCTCTTTCTGCATTCGAAACACCAACTGCGATGCAGAGATTGTGTGAAGAGTTGAGGGAGCGAATGGTGAAAACAGATGTAGAGCCTCTTATTTTAATTAGTATTTTTATATTAGATTTCTTATCCGTCCATCCCTTTAATGATGGGAATGGGAGAATGGCGCGATTATTGACCTTATTATTGTTGTATAAATTCGGCTACGAAGTAGGTCGTTATATTAGTTTGGAAAAAATCATTGAAGAGTCGAAAGAAGATTATTATGAATCATTAAGAACATCTTCTATCGGTTGGCATGAAAATAAAAACAATATTTTCCCATGGTTGAATTATTTATTAGGTACATTTATTGCAGCGTATAAAGATTTAGAAAGCCGAGTCGGCATTATTGAAACGCAAATAGGCGGAAAAAGCCAACGAATCCATGACTATATCGAAAAGAAACTGGGCTATTTCACAAAAGCAGATATTCGTAACGCTTGTCCAGATGTTAGCGAAGCAACCATTAATCGTGTGTTAAATGAACTAAAAGTACAACAGGTCATTGAACCTATAGGGTTGGGTAGAAATGCGAAGTGGAGGAAATTATAAGGAGTATAGGTACTATGTTCGCTAACGCTGGTTTAGAAGGCTCTGTTATCGTAGAGCCTCTTAAAAATGAAGTAGTTGTTTGCTGACATCCCTGAGAAAGAAGCTCCAGAAATGCCTGACATGGGCGGCATGGGGATGATGTAATCCCAAATCAAAAGACTACTTCCTATTTTGTGTAAGAGTAGTCTTTTTTGTTTATGTAAAATTAGACCTTTAGGTAAAAAAAGGTATTAAAAAGGGGTAATAATGTTATAATTAGTGTAAATTCAGGCTATGTTATTAATATTAAGCTATTTTTAGGGAGGGGAAGCAGATTATGAGAGCGGTTCGGTCAAATGAAGTTTTTAATCCAGGAGCCTTTCCAAAACATACCTATGTTATACGTAAATCACTTGATACACGTTTTACTTATGAATACCGATTAGAGCAGGCACTTCATACAGTTGGTTTTTTGACCTCAATCATAGGTCCTTCAAAGACAGGAAAAACAGTATTGGTTGAAAAGGTAGTTGGTATAGATAAAAGAGTCTTATTAACAGGTTCAGACTTTAAGAATGCAAATGATTTTTGGGAAGTAGTAGCAAAAAAAGTGGGACTTTCGATGGAAGGAGACCTTATTAATACTAACACAACTCAAGGTACAGGAGTGGCGGACAATATTGAAAAGAGGTCAACTACGACTAAACAAAAATTTTTTACTGGCAAAGATAAAGTTATAGATTATTTTAAACAAAATAATAAAGTACTAGTCTTAGACGATTTTCATTATGCACCTGAGGAAATACAATATGACATTGCCTACCAACTAAAAGATGCGATTAGATTAGAATTGAAAGCAATTGTTATATCCCTTCCCCATAGGACAGATGATGCAATACGAAAAAATCCGGATTTAAGTGGAAGATTAAATTTAATATCGATAGAACCTTGGAGGATTGAGGAATTAGAGGAAATTGCCACCACCGGGTTTAATAAATTAGGAATAAAAGTAAGTGACGACATAGTTACAAATTTAGCTCAAGAAAGTCTAACATCTCCACAATTAATGCAGTCCATTTGTTTTAATATATCATTTTATTTAAACATTGATGAAAACGAGGAAATTGATTCAATAACTGATAAATCAGTGCTCAAGGATGCCTATAATTTAATCACTGTGAATCTACCATACAGTGAAGTCGTAAAGAAATTAGAAGATGGGCCAAACCCAAGGGGGCAAAAAAGAAAAACATATGCATTAACTACTGGTGAAAATATTGATATATATAGTCTTTTAATTAAAGCAATTGCGGAAGATCCACCGATTACAAGTATATCCCTGGATGAAATTAAAAGGAGAACAGATTTACTAATAGGAAGTAATGATAAACCTGACAGAAATAAAGTAAAAAACACAATAGAACAAGCATTTTCCATTATTAAAGCAAGTGATGCGTTCTATCAAGTGTTTGAGTGGAAAGATAATCAAATTTATATCTTAGAGCCTTTATTCTTATTTTATTTAAGATGGGGAACTCATATATAGAATAACCAACCATTACCTAATCCTTTAAAGGGGTGAATTGTTTTGTCATCCGATGAACTAATTGTAGAACAAGAGGATATTATAAACTCAACTTTCGCACCAATAAAGTAGGTGATAAACGTTGATTGTTAAAGGCCTACGGCCTTTTCATTATGTTACTTGACAAAGTTAATGAAAAATGAAAAACACCTCGTCCTTTGGTATAGTGTAATTGTCAAGAAAACACTACCATACAGAAGAGGTGCTCCCTATATGATAGACCAAAATAGCCAATACAATCAACTACCAAAAGAACTTAATTCTGTTTTTTCTGAGCTTGAAATGAATAAGCATTTACGCCAAGCAGGAATTAAAAAATCCTTCGGATTTGGTTGTACTTATTTATTCCAGTTAATCTTTTGCTTGATTTTTCAACATAAAAACTGGTTTTCTCTTCTTGATTCAAAGAAAGCCGAAAAGTATCCTGCAAAGGATGCTGTGTACCGTTTCTTAAATGAATCAAAGTTCAATTGGCGCCGTTTTTTGCTTCTTTTAAGCAGCTTTACAATCCAAAAGGTGGCTCGTCTTACGGATAAGAATCGCCCAAAAGTATTGATTGTGGATGATTCAGCGTATGACCGGAATCGAAATAAAAAGGTAGAACTTCTTGCTCGTTGTTTTAATCATGCTTCTCTTAGACAACGGCACTATAAAGGCTTTACAATGCTGACTTTAGGCTGGTCTGATGGCTATACATTTATGCCGATCGACTTTTCATTACTTAGTTCGAAGAATACTCAAATTAATGGAATCTCTGAACAAATTGACAAACGTACGTGCGGCTACAAGCGCCGAGAAAATGCATTACAATCAAAGCCTGAACAGCTTCCAGACATGATTAAGCGTGCACTAACTAATGGTATAGACGCTAGTTATGTCCTAATGGATTCTTGGTTTACAATGCCACCACTTGTCAAAGCTATTGTTGAACAAGGCTTAGACGTGATTGGCATGGTCAAAGAAACCAAACAACGCTATAACGTGAACGGGAAGTTAGTTTCTTTAAAGCAGCTTTATCGCTTAGCACAACCAACTGAATCGAAGAAAGGAATTCTTCGTTCCATCCATACCGTTATGGCTAATGGGACACCAATAAAAGTAGTATTCATCCAAAACAGAAACAAGAAAAGCGAATGGCTTGCGATCCTCAGTACCGATTGCACTCTTACCGAACAAGAGATTGTTCGAATTTATGGAATGCGGTGGGATATAGAGGTGTTCTTTAAGACGACCAAATCTCTATTAAAATTAGAAAAGGAATTCCAAAGTCGCTCATATGATGGGCTAATTAGCCATACAACGATTGTGTTTGCACGTTTTATTGTGCTTTCTTGGCAAAATCGTTGTAACACAGACCAACGCACAATAGGTGGTCTATTTTACGAATTATGTGATGAAGTTAATGAACTTGATTGGGCTGTCGCATTACAGCAGTTGATTGAGCTTTTCCAAGATGCGTTAAAACAGGCCCATAAAAAAATCAAAAAATTAATTCAAAGTCAACTAGAGAAGTGGATCGCTAGCCTTCCCAATTATATCAAGGCTTATTTGTCGATTTCACTCTGCGAAAGTTGAGTTATTAACCTTAAATTTTAATAAAAAATTTAATACTTACTTATTTATTATTGGGTTTAAGAGGTAACAAATCATCTAATGAAGGTTCAGTACCAGGTGGAATAGGCTTAACTTTATTTAAGTAGGATTCATCACCAGGTGGAATAGGTCCTGGAACCGAAGTATACTTTGTAATATTGTTTACAACGCTTTGTTTTATACCTTTATTAGAAATGAAATAAACAGTGCCCTTATCTTTTGATAGGTAAATTTTAATATCGAACGTAAACCCCTTAATTAATCCAATGTATTTTAAATTATTTGCTTTTTCATTAAATATTTTTTTTTCCAAATCTATTGCTTTATTAATTTCAATTACAATTTCTTCAATATCTTTTTTATTGCTAATTATCTTTGGAGATTCTTTGGAAAAATTAATTTCTATCTCTTTTGGAACTTCTGTTACCCATCTTTCAGAATGTAAAAAACTTTCACCAGGAAACGTTAGTTTATTTTTTTCTGTATTATAGTTCATTTTTATATCATCGACATTATAAGAGCATCCTGCTAAAACTACAAAAAGTGTTGTAACGAAAATCTTCCACATAAATAAGCCTCCAATATAAATATAACTACACTAAAATATATCATAATGCATTTTCAGAAAAAAAAAAGAAAAAATGTTGATTTTTGGAAAAAATATATTAAATTACATATAAGTATAATTTTTACAAAGGGGTGATTAGATGGAGATTAGTATATCTATTTTTCTTAGGTTGTTCTTGTCTACAATATTTTTTATCTCTGCATCTATGAAACTATTTTCTGTAGAGCAAGTAAAAAGAACTATTAGAAACTTGGGGTTTAACGATGCTTTATGGATTTTAATTGTAATAGTGGAGTATGCAATTGCTGGTATATTGCTGGTTGATAATTACTATTATTTCTTGTTCTTTATAGCGCTTTTACTTATTTTTTTCTTGTTTTTAAACATAAAAACTATGCTCGAAAAAAAGAATATAAAATGTAATTGCTTTGGTGACTTTTTAAATGAAAGTTTTGGGATTCATACAATATTTCGAATTATGTTATTATTATCATCTGTTTTATATTTGATATATATAAAAGACCAGTCAAGAGTTTTAGAGTTACCTTTTTTAAATATGATAGCTTATAGTTTACTTTTTACAGGAATACTAATAAGTTATTTGCTCATTTCAACTATTATAAATTCAATAAAAACCTAAAGGAGATTTATCAATATAATAACCTGAAGATTTTTGCCCCTTCTGTGGAACAAATGCTAGCGATGAAAATATTATCGGCAAGGCCTAACCATTTAAAGATTTTGATGGTGTGGAGCGTTTAATTGGACTTCTTAAAATTAATACTTTGGAACAAGTTTTAACGTATTTGATAAATGTATTGGCAGAAAATATTTTGGGGATAGACAAAAAGTGTTTTTGAATTATGTTGGAAAGGACTTGAATAAGCCTTGGAAAGAGTTCTCAATATAATGAAAGCTGATGACTTTAGTTTAGCGCCCACTAATTTAGTAATTGATCTTTATTCGTCGGATTGTGAAAGATATTTTGAGGAACTTTAATTTGACGAAAATAAAACCATTGTAAAAGAACGGGAAAAATTTTATCCGTTCTTTTTTGCCTCTAATTTTTAAAAATATAGCTTAATTCGATTTGAAAATCTCCAAATAAGTGAACATGTAGAATATCATCTTTAAAATAAACTCGACTGCGGTTATATGTTCCGTTTTCAAGAGGTATACTTCAATCGTCTGATAATATGGATCAACAATCCAATATTCCTTCACATCTGCTTTTTCATAGTAGTTGCATTTAATTAGGCGGTCATTTTTGGCTGTTGATGGTGAAAGAACCTTGACTATTAAATCTGGCTGAACCCAATCTTTAATATCATAATTTTTTGTTTCTTTGTTGGCAAATAGGCAAACATCAGTTGCGGCAGAAAATCCTCTACAATCTTTATTACGAAGAAAAAATCTTGAATTCTGCCGTCAATGACTTTGCATAATTTAATTCTTATTATGCCATTTATTGGATTTAAGTAGCTATTTTCCTCACATAATACCTCCATCAGGTTTCTTTCCAGCTGTTTTGAATACATCCCTTTATTTGGTATAATAGATGTACTGAATATTGAAAAACCTCAAATGAATATAATTGTAGCAAAGAAAAAGGTGATAATGTATGAGTTTTGAAAAAATGACAAAAGAGCTTTTTCTCGAAATACTGGAAGTGTTGGACGAGAAGCTTAGTGAAAATAGATTGGAACTTTCTTTAAACATATATGGCGGTACTGTTATGATGGCTTGTTTTGATGCAAGGCCCGCAACCAAAGATATTGATGCCTTATTTGAAACATCACCAATAATCGACAATATTTTAATTGATATTGCAGAAACCTATGACTTAGATAAAAATTGGATTAATCAAGATATACGAGAGCCATTAAAACAAATCAAACAAGAAAGTTTAAGAGAAATTTATAAATTTAAAAATTTAATAGTATTTGCACCTACTGCTGAACAAATGTTGGCGATGAAAATATTATCGGCAAGACCGGAGCCGTTTAAGGATTTTGATGATGCAGAGCATTTAATTAGGCTTCTTGAGATTGATACTTTGGAACAAGTCTTAATGATATTTGACAAATATATTGGTAGAAGGTATTTGGGTGATAGACAAAAAATGTTTTTGAATTATGTTGGAAAGGACTTGAATAAGAAGTGGAAAGAGTTCTCGATATAATGAAGGCTGACGACTTTAATTTGGCATTGACCAATTTGCTTATTGACCTTTATTCACTGGACCATGAGCAGTATTTTGAAGAGCTATCATTCGATGAAGTGGCAATTGATCAGTTAAATGGAGAAGAATTAGAAAAGTTAACAAAGATTGCTGCTGTTATTGAGTATGTAGGAAATAGACAGCCAAATGCGAAATTATATGATTGGATTTATAAAGAACAATTAAAACTAACAGAACCTTATACCCCTGGGGTGGAAAAAGAGTCTTTTGCACGAATTAGAAGAATTATTTCAGCACCAAAGGAATTTGCATTAAGGAATGTATTTTATGATGAAAAAACTTTAAAACCATTATAAACGACAGGTGATTTGCGCACTTGTCGTTTTTAATTAGTGAGAGGAAACTTTTTATGGACAGACATATGGACAGACAAGATCGTAATGAAAATGAAGAACATTTTGATGAGCCTTCTTTGGAAGATTTTTTGCCAAATGAAGAAGATAAAATAGTAAAAGCCAGGCAAATGAAGCGCCAATCCGTGATCCGTAAATTCATTACAGCAATACTAGTGATTGCTTTACTTATCAGCCTCAATCAAGTATGGCCAAGAGTAATCAATTTTTCCTCTATTAAATTTTTGCAAAAGTCAAGTGAACTTTCAAAACAAGATGACATTAAGGAGTATAAGGAAGCCGTTGTCACCATTCAAGATCAGTACACTAAGGGAACTGGTTTTAATATCTCTGAAACTGGTTTAATTGTCACGAATAAACATGTCGTTGAGGATATGCACCCCATCACTGTGATTTTTCCTAACGGAGAATGGAAGACAGCGGATATCATATCCGTTGAAACTGATATCGATCTCGCATTTTTAAAGATTAAAGGCGAGCAGCTGCCATACATGTCCCTAAGTGAACCTGATGCATGGCAGGTTCAGTATAATGGACCCAAGAAACTA
>NZ_JARSMD010000029.1:0-136154 GCF_035811335.1 Schinkia azotoformans | reverse complement strand
ACTGCCCGTCGCACAAAAAGGCTGCTACGAAGCAGCCTTTTAATTTTGCATCTGTTCTTTTCTACGCGCTCTTTCTTCTTCCATTCTTTGTATATAAATCTCACCTTCTTTTTCTATATACTCCATATCCACTTCTTGATCTTCCTTAGCTGTTTTAATCATCATATAAGCGCTAAAAACAATACCTGCTAATACAAGATAAATCCACCATGGCAATGTAAACAATTGATTCCACTCCTTTTAGACAAGCTTTATTTAAAAATATGTGGCAGGAATAAAAATATGCTAAAATCTTCAGCCATAACTCGATTTGAGTTATAATACGTATAACTATTGATGATCGTGGGGGAAGTAAATGGAAAAGGCAAGTTCGTACTTTTATGATTTTATTCCAGTTAAAATAGATGTAACCGAAGATGAAGAAAGAGCTATTGTAGGCAAGTACCCACCTCCCATATGGGTTGAGGGAAGAAATGAATTTAATATTGATAATGAAATAAAGGGAAATGATGTTAATGTCCAGCTTTTGTTAACAGAATTTACAGTCGAAAAAACAAAAACAGATAAGCAATACTTAAAGCTAAAATTTAGTAATAACATTGGGGCCATAAATGCAAAAATGTGGGACAATGACGGGGCACTTGATCGATATATCCCATTATTAAATGAACATACCCTTTTTCAGGTAAGTGGAAAAGTGGAAGATTACAGAGGGCATAAATCAATCACGATCCACCGGATGCAGCCTTGTACCGAAAATATCGACCCATTTTCACTAATTGCCTGTACACAGCAAAACACCGAAGCACTAACGATAGAGCTGTTCACCTATATCAATGAACTTAAGTCTCCTTTTAAAGAAATCGCAGTTGCCGCTATGGATCGCTTCTGGGATCAATTTAGAATAAGGCCGGCAGCGAAAGGGCATCATCATAATTATTTAGGCGGCTTATTAAAGCATACAGTCGGACTTATGCGTTTTGCCCGTTATATTGTTAAGTTTGAAGATAACCATTTCCAAGCTGTCTTCAAGCTTATTCAGCGCATTGAAAAAGCTCTTAAAGAAGAGCTTTGGGCTGATTTACAATCTGATAATCCCGGTGCCAATTCCCACTCGTTCGTTTGGAAGGATACGCTTGACCATCTCTATTCAATGTTTTATGGAATGGCCAAACATAAAGGCCAGGCTCCGAATTATGATTTATTAATGGTCAGTATTTTATTTCATGATATTGGGAAGCTGCTCGAATATCATCATGCAGGGAAGACCTACGAGGATTTTAAATTCCTATTTCCAACTGCTGATCATTCGTCATTAGAAAATCGAAAAGCGACTGGGATTACAATGGATGAACTTGGAGTCATGGTCGGGCATATTCCATACGGAGTCTTATTGCTTTCGAAAATCATCGAAACTGAAAATATTACAATCTCATTAGAAGAGATCCATCAAATGCATCATTGCATCCTTTGCCATCATGGTTTACCTGAATGGGGCGCATGTGTGCGCAACCCGCAAACGATCGATGGCTACTTAATTCATTTAGTAGACTTTTTAGACAGCAGATATGAAAATACAGAAGAAATAAAGTAAGGAACTTCAGGGAAAAGTAACCCATATGGAGGTGATCTTTATGGCAAAGTTCAAAGCAAATCCGAGTAAAAATGGGGTCGCCGCTGCCAGCGTGAGAGGAAAAATGAACCCTGGTCAGCAAAAAGAGCTTACAGAGCATGCGTTTCAATCAAATACAAACCAGCAATTTAAAAAGGACTAATAAAGGGACGGGCAAAGTGCCCCGTCCCTTATCTACCTGTGAAAACCGGTGTTCTTTTCTCAAGAAAAGCGTTGATTCCTTCCTGGTGATCGACCGTTTCACGCATCCTCATTTGCCCTATTTTTTCCATTCGTAATATTTCTAATAAATAGTGGCGACTGCTATCTGAGATAATCTTTTTTGATTTAATCATCGCTTCAATCGGTTTTTGAAGCCACTCATTTGCTTTTGAATAGGCCGCATCAATAGCTGGAATTTCACTGACCTCGTCGATTAAGCCGATTCGATGTGCCTCATATGGGTAATAAATTTTCCCTTCCCATATGACCTGCATTGCCTTATGATCACCGAGTCGCTGTTTCAGAAAGAAATGCCCACCGCCATCCGGAATTAACCCGATATTAATAAAGTTCATGGCAATTTTTGCATCTTTTTCAGCAATTACATAATCTCCAGCTAAAGCAAAACTAAATCCAAGACCTGCGGCAGGACCGTTAATTGCACTAATGACTAATTTAGGTAAAGCATAGAGGGTCATGATCACTTCATTAATCGTGTCCATAACTTTTTCAAAGGTTTCTTCGTTCGTATCTTTAAGCAATGCCTTAATATCCCCTCCTGCTGAAAAAGCGTTACCGTTACCAGAGATGATTAGAATACTAGCATCACTACTAGCAACTTCCTTTAGTTTTTCAAGAAGTTCATTAAGCATGTCAACATTTAACGCATTCATACATTCAGGACGGTTTAATTGTAAAGTAGCTATGCTCCCTTCAACACTTAATACCACAAATTGGGACATCAAGAACACTCCTTAATTAATATTTAAATTTTCCCAATGTTTATTATACTTCATTTCACAAACAATTCCGATAATAATTTAATCTTTTCATTTGTATAGTGTTCATATTTATCATTATACGTTTTAGGGTCCTTCGGATTTGCAAACCTGGTAATCTTCTTCGTTTTCGGATCAACTAATTTACTTGCGGCACCACAGCCAAGCCCGATTATCGTTTGCTGCTCCTCCATTATTAAAATATTGTATAAGCTTTCTTGGCCGTGCAGTAAATAGCCGATATTTTCTAAGTTACCTAGAATATTTTTTTGGCGATATAAGTAATATGGTTGATAGCCGTGGGCTTTCGTCCAATCAGTCGCCATATTCATCATTCTTTGAACTTCATTTCGATCGGCTACCTTATACTTGTCCTTATTTTGGGTCATTTCTGAAGCCCTTTTAAAGGATAAAGTATGAACTGTTAAAGATTCCGGCATTAACTTAGCCGTTTCATTTAATGTATATTCAAATTCCGGCAAGCCTTCCCCTGGAAGACCAATGATCAAATCCATATTTATATTTTTCATGCCCATTTCACGAGCTAATTTAAATTTCTCAATCGTTTCTTCGACCGTATGGTGCCTGCCAATTGCCTTCAACGTTTCTTGAATATATGATTGCGGATTAATACTGATGCGATCTATATTCCATTTCTTTAAGACATTGATTTTTTCAACAGTAATAGTATCCGGTCGCCCCGCTTCTACCGTCACTTCACGGACTTTATCGATATTCGGAAAGGATTCATACATTTCTTCATAAAGCATGTCCATTTCTTCTGTTGTAATGCTTGTTGGGGTACCACCGCCAAAATAAATGGTCGTAATATTGATGCCATTTTCCTTCAGCCACTTGCCAAGTTCCCGCATTTCATAATGCAATCCGCCTAAGAAGGAATTTACAGATCCTTGTCTCCCATTTATCGCATAGGCCGGGAATGTACAATAGGCACATTTTGTTGGACAAAATGGAATTCCAATATAGATGCTAACCTCGTTTTGAAGCGAAAATAAGTCGGGGATCGTCCGCAATTGGTTGTCAACAATCGCCTGCATCAGTTCCAACTTCTCTTGTTGGATCATATAGTTTTTCTTTAGTTCTGCGTGTGCATCCTCTTTTGCGGCCCCTTGATTTACTTTGTTGTGCAGTAATTTAGTTGGCCTAATTCCAGTTAGCGTCCCCCACTTTTGAATAATGCCAGTCAAGTCCTGCAATAAAATTAAAAAGGCATAGGAGATAGCATGTCGTGCTGCTTTATCCCATTCCTTAGTACCTGGTGGAAACTCGCTGCTCTTTTCATAATGGGTGCTGTATGAGGTATTGGTTTGTATTTCGACCAATTGTGCTTCGATACGAATCTGTTTCTCACGGTCGATCTTATAATTAACGATAACATCCGCTGGCTCTTCCATTGCCGCGACGAACACAGAACACTCTTCATAAAATAAATCAGCAATTAGCTGAAGATTGCGTTCAAATTGGGGCTCAACACCTGTAATTTGTATTTTCATTATTCGTCACCTACTCTATTGATGTACACTGTTTCAAGTTTACTTAACAATGTATGGTTGGTCAAACAGAATAAGCCGCGGGGTCTGACCCTGCGGCTCGCATTCCATCTATTTTGTAATTTGCCGTAAAAATTCAATTCTTTGCTGCTTTCTAAAGTGCTCCCGAATCATAAACGCAACCCCATTATGATTATTCGATCTTGTCACCCAGTCCGCCGCTTTTTTCACTGCAAACGGTGAATTCCACATCGCTACGCCAAGTCCTGCTTGGCTGATCATTGGAATATCGCTAATGGAATCGGCGATTACGACTGTTTTTTCCATTGGAATACCGAGATGTTCTCCTAGTCTTTTAACACCTCGTTCCTTCGATACAGCACCAGGTAAAATTTCAAATGATAATTCATGAGTATCGATCACGTTTACTTCCGGGAAAGATTTTTTTACAACCTCTTTCACTTCTTTCAATTCATCTTTATTTGAAAAATAAACCTCTATTTTCGGAGTTGCCATCGGGAAATCAACGAGTTGGTCACTTAGGCTATGGACAAATTGAATTGGATAGAATAACGGATCATTTGAATCCGCAATAACCCTTCCCATTAAGTTACCTTTTTGTTTAATACGGTTTCCAATCGAATAGCGCTCATGCAGTAGCCTAATCGAACAGTTATAGGTTTCGAGAACTTGCACTATGTTGAAGGTTTTTTCTTCTGATAATCTTGCTTCAAAAAGCGGTTCCTCGATATTATCAGAAATAAAAGCACCACTATGTGTAATTAAATGACTTTCTAATTTTAATGCTTTTGCTATTTTTTTTGCTGAAGGGAAGTTGCGACTAGTAACTAACGTAACATATACACCTTTATCTTGGACATAATCAATTGCCTGCCTTGTTTCCCGGGATAGTCTTCCATTAGATTTTAATAATGTGCCATCAATATTAATTGCCAGTAATCGATACATCATAATAGCTCCCCCTTGTCTTGTGTGTTCGGCTCCACTTAATACAAGTATCACTTTATGATAAATATGAGTAAGAAAATTCCCTTAGAACAAAAAAAGCTGACATTTCGGTTGTCAGCTTTTTTCGTAATCTATTTTATTGTAGTCCCTCAGGTGCTCCGTAAAGCTCCTCTAACGGCTTCATGATTACTCTTGTTAAATCACTAATAATCATACTCATTCTTTCTTCAGCCTGCATTAATTGCGCAATCCCTTCATGCTGCCCGATTAAGGTAAATTGCTGCTGTGCCTTTTGGATATCCTCTTCTGAAATATCCTCACCCATCATTTGCTTTTGCTGCAGTTCAAATTGGGTTTCACGAAAACTATCAAATAGACGTTTCGATGAGGCATCATTATTAACAATATCGTAAAGCTGTTTTAATCTTTTAAAATCATCGCTATCCCTAATCGCTTTTTCCAGGGCATAGGCCACATCATATACATTTGCCATTACAAAATCCCTCCTCTTCTTTCCTAAAATTATGCTAACTTCCCAAAATTGATACTAACTAATCATTAGAAAGTTCTAGCCAACAAAATAAACAATTAATCCTTGCACAATTCCAATTAATCCACCAAGCAAAGCACCTAAATACGTGATCATTTTAAATTCTCTACTTGAAATAGAAAGGATAATAATCTCTAATCTCTCAACAGGAAAAGCTTCTACCTGTTTTCGGACAATCTCGGAAAGATGAAGTCTTTGCATCATTTCTTCAATGCGATTGTCGATGAAATCACTAATCATGCTAACTGCCTTAGGTATTAAGGTTTCGAGAATTAATTCATGATAGGATTTTGATAATTCCTCGATTGAGGATTGAAGCCAGTTTCTGTAAGGAATTTGTTCATTAATTTGTGTTTTTAAAAATGAAAGCAGTTGTTCACGTCCAACCTTTTCTTCAAGTGTTCCAACCTCCCAGCCTTTCACTTTATCCCATTCTTGATCCAATAATTGTGTTAACATATTTTGTGTTCCTTCATGGCTCAAAAATTTAATCAACTCAGGTTGAACAGAGTTTACAATTGTATCATTGCTTATAAACATTTGCACCATATTTCCAAGTGAACCGAGGTTTTCAAGGAAATCTTGAATCATCATGCTTAAACGGACTCTTCCCTCACTGCTCTCAAAATAGCTAATCCCTTTATTTAAAATGTAGGCAGAAAAATCCGGAATTTTGGAGTCAATCTTTAAAAGCAGTTCTTCAGGTAATGTTTCACCCAAGACCTGAGAACGGGCTTGTCCAAGTAAATCTTCGTATCTTGCCTCAATAAAAGCATTTAACTTTTCCTTCAGCTTTTCTTCAGCTTCACTGACACCGAATCCTTCCAACCATTCAGAAAGCGTTTTTTGGCTATTTAATACGACTGAAACCTCTGACTTCGCCCATACCTCCATATCCTTAATAAAGGCCGGCTCTTTAAATTTACTTCGAATCCCTTCTGCCGTTAAAAGATGATCCACGACCGTTCGTCCTAGCTGGATCGCTAAATCCTCACGCCGTTTCGGAATGAGCCCCGGTGTAAACGGCAATCTTTTCCCCCATAAATAAATGGGCTTAAGTGGCCTAAACAGCATTTTAATGGCAAGATGATTCGTCACACCGCCAATCACCGCACCAATAACTGCCATAAATAAAAGCATGCCTATTAAATTCATGTAACTAACAACCTTCCTTATCTAATTCCTCACACTAACGCCTTTATTCTCATATGATACTCTAATCAGCTAACGCCCATGGGCATTGTGAGGGTTTATTATGAAAAATATGTTCAAGGTTCAGATTCTTCCTCTAGATCATACAGAAGCAGAATCTTCCACTATCATTATAATTAGTTCCGATTTATCGAAGCAAACAAATACCTCCCACGGTCAAAAAATATCATTAGTTGCCGGAAACCAAGTAGTCGATTGTATTATACATGTAAGTTCATCAAAAGAAAAATCCACCATTTATTGTGCGGATGCTATTCTTGAAGGACTTTATCTACCGATCGATTCCTTTACGATTTTTGTAAACATACATTCTAATAAAAGAGTTTGGGAGTTAGGACCTTTTGTCGGGATTGTAACCGACCGCATCCATAATAACCATTTCGGTACGATCCATGACTTTCTTGAAGAATTACAAGCCTATGGATATGAACGGCATATATTAGTCTACGTGTTTCACTTCGAAAGCCTTTATAACGATTATGTAAATGGATATATATATTCCTTGGCAGAAAAGAATTGGAAAGAAGGAAAGTTACCTGTCCCTCATGTTGTCCATAATCGGATTCATTCCAGACTAGTGGAAAGGTCGGAAAAAGCAAAGCAGTTTTTTGAGAGATTAAATCAGGCAAACATTCCTTATTTTAATGAAAGATTCCTCAATAAATGGCATGTGTATGAAGTTCTATCCAGTCAAGAACATCTATTACCCTATTTGCCAGATACGAAGCTGTTAAATGGAAGAAGAACATTTGAAGAAATGATAAACAAGCACAATTTTTTATTTTTAAAACCGGTTCATGGAAGCCAAGGCAAAAATATATTTAAAGTAGAGTCTAAAGAAGAAAGGTTTTTATTAGATTACTCAACCTTTTCTGGGGAAATTGAGAAGGAATTCCCAACGATACAACTTTTATACGAAGCCATTCAGCCACGTTTACAAAAACAACGCTACATTATTCAACAAGGCATATCACTATTAGCCTATGAGGAAGACCGTCCCCTCGATTTTCGGCTCTTATGCCATCGACATAATGAAACGGAATGGGTAGTAACATCCACAGTTGCAAGGGTTTCCTCAAAAAATGAATTTGTCTCAAATCTATCTAGAGGCGGAGAATTATTTAAAATCGAAAAAGCCTTAGTCGACCATTTTGATAAAAAAACGATCGTTCAAATTGGTCAGCTCTTAAAAGAAATTGCAATTGAAGCAGCTCTAATTATTGACCAACATGCCGATGGAATCTACGGGGAATTGGGGATTGACTTAGCCCTAGATAAAGATGGGAAACCATGGATTATTGAAATTAATACTAAGCCTTCAAAAAATCAGGATCCCGAAGGATTCACTCCTAAAGTTAGACCTTCGGCAAAAGCGATATTAATTTACTGTTACAGTCTCTCAGGCTGGAGATTATAAGGGGGTATAATGATGTTATCCTTTGGATTTTTAACATTAAATAAAAAAACAGAACATGATTATTATACTGAAATCGGAAAAAGAGGAGCACCAATGGACATTGAAATCTTTTGCTTTTCACCGGTAGATATTAACCCACAAACCGAGCATGTACACGGTAAAAGATTCAATTCATCTACTGAAAAATGGGAAGATGCCATTTTTCCAATTCCAACCTATATTTATGACCGTTGTTTTTACTCATCAGAAGAGATCCTTAAAAAATATTCACCAATCGTAAACTGGCTGAAAAATCGTAAAGACATTTGCTTCATCGGGCACGGCTTGCCTAACAAGTGGAAAATATACAATACACTCTCCTCCCATTCCATACTTAAATATTACATTCCGGACACTTCAAAGGCTGAAAGTTCAGAAGAAATCTTTAGAGCATTAAATAGACATAAAAAAATTATATTGAAGCCGGAAAATGGGGCTCAAGGGAGAGGCATTATTTCTTTAACATTAAAAGGCAAACAAATAGAATTTCAAACCCATCGTCATAAAAACGTCATTCATAAAATATTTTCAAAGAAAGAACCGTTAAATAACTGGTTAAAGCAATTGCTAACTGCCCATTCTTATCTAATTCAAGAGTATTTATCACTTCTTGATGAGGATAAAAGACCTTTTGATATTCGCATCTTACTTCAAAAAGATAAAGGTAATAATTGGCATGAACTTGGACGTGGTGTTCGTAAAGGTCAAGAAGGTCATATCATCTCTAACTTACACGGCGGTGGTGATGCCCATTCCTTTAGTGAATGGCTGAATTCCATTGACCGCAATCAACAAGAACTGCTTTTAGATGATATCCAAACGATTATCACTCAGCTGCCTGAAACGCTTGAGGAAAATTTCGGTCCATTATTTGAACTTGGAATAGATCTTGGAGTTGCAAAAGATGGTTCAATCTGGATTCTTGATACAAATTCAAAACCCGGTCATAAAACAATTTTGCAAACAAATCAAGGTGTTGAAAATACGTTATACAGTGCACCTTTAGAGTATTGCAAGCATATCGCACTGCAAAGGAGCTGATAAGAGATGTCTTTATATACCGTAAAAAAAATACCTGATACTTCAAATTATGTTCGGTTGCCTCAGGCTTTATTTGATCAGTTCAGCGACTATCATCAAATTTCCCTGGGTACAGAAATTTGTAATTGTCAAATAAAACGGACGAAGGAATTTCAAACCATTTACGTGTCATCCGCGATTTGGGAACGGTTGGGTATCCCTTATGAAAGCAAGGTCCATGTAATCCCTCATGAAGGCATACTTCACATCGGGCCATTAGTCGGGATATTTACGGCTGGTTTTACTGGATCTATTATTAGACCCATCGGTGACAGAACCTTATTCTTTGCAAAATTGCTTTCTACCGAAAAAAAAGTGGGTGCATTTACATTTATTTTTGGTGCCAACCACATTAACTGGGAGACTGGACGAATTGAAGGTCTATTCCACAGCACAGACGGTTGGAAGAAAATTGAAGTTCCATTTCCAAACGTCGTATATGATCGGTTACCAAACCGAAAAACGGAAAATCACAATATCTTAAAAAATATTAAAAATAAGCTGCAACATGAATACTTGATTCCATGGTTTAACCCTGGTTTCTTTAACAAGTGGGAGATTCACCAGATTTTTAGTACCTATCCTGATGTTGCCGGGTTTCTACCGGAAACGGCTTTAAATCCAACGTTAGATTCAATTAAAGCTCTTTTTTCTAAATATAACAGTGTTTATATTAAACCGATTAACGGCAGCCTGGGGCTTGGCATTCACCAAGTCATTAAAGCAACAGATGAGGAGGAATGGTACTGTCGTTTTCGTAAAGATGAAAAGAATCATTTACGAAAGTACAAGACACTAGAATCGTTGCTGCGACAACAATTCCAAAAAGAAACGCTCGAAGGATTTATCGCTCAACAAGGCATTCCCCTTTTTAGGGTTGAGGATAAACCAATTGATTTTCGAATCCATACGAATAAGGATGAAACTGGCATTTGGCAAATGAGTGCCATTGCCGCTAAAATTGCAGGAATTGGCAGTGTTACAACGCATTTGGGAAGCGGCGGGATTGTAAAAACGGTCGATGAAATAAAAAAATTAATACCAGTATCATACAACATTGTTGAAAAGCTTGAGGAAGCCGTCCTTGTTATGAGCCATATATTGGAAAAGGAAATTGCCGGAACAATTGGTGAGATAGGCTATGATGTGGGAATAGATAAAAACGGCCGGATATGGCTTTTCGAAGCAAATTCAAAGCCAGGCCGCTCTATTTTTAAGCATCCAAAGCTTAAGGATTACGATCAATTATCACGCTCTTTACCAATTTCCTTTGCCCTCTATCTAACAAAAAGGTCTATTTATGAACCAGAGGTGCTTTTTCAATGAAAATAAATAAAAATTTCCGAAAACAACCATTCATCGTTGGAATTTTAACTACAGCTGGGAAAAACTCAAAGATCACAGGAAACCTTTCGTTATTTCGGGACATATCCACAAGATTAGCAAAAAGAGGCGGAAAGGCCGTGCTTTTTACGCCAGACTCATTAAAGGAAAACCGTCTGACAAGTGGCTTTGTTTTTATTAAAAGGAAAAATTGCTGGGTTACCATTGATTTTGATGGAGTTCCAACTGTTATATATAATCGTATACCATATCGTAAGGATGAAAATACAGACCAATTCAAACTTTTTAAAGCATGGTGTAATGATCATAACGTTCCGATGTTTAATGGTGGCTTTTTCAAAAAATGGGACGTCTATAATGCCTTAACCAACGATTCAACGCTTAAAAAGCATATCCCATTTACACAATTAATCAGGTCAAAAGAACAGCTTGAGGAGCAATTAAATAAATTTCACTCCCTTTATTTAAAACCGAATGAAGGCAGTAAAGGAAATGGAATTTTCGTACTTTCCAGGCACGAGGACGAAACCTTTCATATAAAAGGACACAGCGGTATGTATGGCACCTCCTTTTTTCAAAATATTTGGGAAAAGAAGGTAAATCCTTTGCTGTTTGACCGGGAATATATTTTACAACAAAAAACGGACATTTTGACATATGAGGAATGTCCTTTCGATTATCGGGTTCTTGCCCATCATGTCAAGAATAAATGGGTTGTTTCCGGGATCGGTATTAGGCAAAGCAAACTGAACGGAATAACAACGCATGTGTTAAAAGGCGGAAATATATTAACCGTGGATGAAATAACTACAGAAAAAGATATTAGGAAAATTCAGAATTTGGCAATACTTTGTGGAAATACTATGGAACAAGCATTTAGGGATAGCTCCAAATTTGGATTGATAAAAGAATTTTCAATGGATGTCGGCAAAACGGTTGAGGGAGCATTTTATATTTTTGATGTCAATTCAAAACCAATGAAATTTGATGAGCCGGACATATATGAAGCTGGACTCAACCATTTAGTAGACATTTTTTTGGAGTATGAATAGTTACAACTGTTATGAACAAATTAAAGGAAAAGGGAGGTAACTGCTTATTATGAATTTAAACGAAAACGAGAGAGAGCAAGAAATTAAAAATCTAATGGAGAAGGATTCAAAATATGAAGGCCGAGACCGGTATTTTTTAGATGTTGATCGCATGATTAACGAGGGCATGGCAGGAGGAACAATCATTAACCGAGAAGATAATCCACAAATAGGTGAAGCTAGATCGTTTGAAAAAGAAGAACCACCACTAGAGTTGGAATAGTATAGAAAAGCGCTGGAGCTGGAAAGTAAAAAGGGCTGTGACAGCCCTTTTTATTGTCCATTTATCGACTTTTAACAATCATTTGTACCGCTTCATTAATAACATCTTCTGCGCTTTCGCCTTTTTCAGCTTGGGCTCGAATACAGTGTTCTAAATTTTTTGCAACAACATAACCTATTGTCCGATCAATCGCTGCACGAGCAGCCGATAACTGCGTAATTACTTCTTTGCATTCTTTATCTTCTTCCATCATACGAAGGATCCCACGAACTTGTCCTTCCACTCGCTTTAAACGGTTTTTCATATCTTGTGGATATTCCATCTTTACTCACCACCCTTAAAGTACAGTACCCCATAGTGTACTATTATTATATAATATTTTTTCATAAATGAAAATAAATACTAAAGTTCCATCTCGTTAATTAAATAAACAACTTGTTTCGAACATTTTAAACAAGAAAAAACATGGGGACATTCATGTTTTTTTCTATTGTTGGGATACCCATCAAAAAGCTTCATCCCTTCAATATCTAAGTAAGCACTATAAGCATCGAAATAATCCATTAATCTTCCTTCATCCGCCATTGCCTGCTGGCAATGTGGACAAATATATTGCTGCTGCTCGATTTGATTGCATAATGGACATACAAACATATATTTAACCCCTTTTAAACTTTATTAAGTAGAAAAATTCTATAGTAAAAGTATGTGTATGACAGCAACAGTCTACAACAAGCAATTCACTCCAAAAATTGGCTTTATGATATCAGAATAAACGATAGTGAAACACATAAAATACTCTCAATAGTTTTTCAAAAATAATTTCAAAAGCAATAGGAAGAACATTCAAAAATTTACCAATAATAAATAAAATAAAATTGGTTAACTTAAGAATACAACAAACAACATTGCAACTAAGTTAAAAAATAAATTAATGCAATATACCTTTATATCATAGGGTTAGCCTTCGTGGCAGTGAATACACACTGTTGGTGCAATTCCAACTAGCCCTACCAATTACAACACAGAAAATTCTTAAGGAGTGAAGTATTATGGCAAACAACAACAGCGGTAACAGCAACCAATTATTAGTTCCTGGAGTTGCACAAGCACTTGATCAAATGAAATATGAAATCGCTCAAGAATTCGGTGTTAACCTAGGTGCAGACACTACTTCTCGTGCTAACGGATCAGTTGGTGGAGAAATTACAAAGCGTCTAGTTTCAATGGCTCAACAACAAATGGCTGGCACACATGGCCAATTTTAATTAAAATAATTTAATATAAATGGCTGAGGCCCTAAGTATTTTGCTTAGGGCCATAATTATGTTTAGGAAAAGCTAAAGTAAGCCGCAGGGTTAGACCACGCGGCTTATTCTCTGCTCATTTTTTTTGAAATATTTTTTCCGTAGTGAACATTAGAGACCTATTGTTCATTAACAGAAAAATTATGATAGAAACAAAACGACAAGTATTTATTCACCTGTCGTTTTGTCGATTAATGCAGTTTTTTAAGCGTTTCTTGCTTTAGGCTCCTAAATCAATTGATGCCTTAGCAACTACATTTGGAGCTGTTTCTTTGTACCCGAATGAACACAGCATGACTAATTCAGATAAGATGGCTGAAACCACAATGCTGCAGCTAGTGTAGATTGATCAGATAGATAGCCAGCTACGCTGGGACCAAATGATCCACCTACTAATTCTCCAATTAGTATAACTACAGAAGTTGCTGTTGCCATGAGTGCGATTGGAATAGATTTACCCGGCAATATAAACATTACAATTGCTTGGTAAGCCAAACCAGCTGATAAAATTATTAAACTAACTAATAGAAGAAAGAATACTCTAAAACATTATGGGGTAGATTAAATCTACCCCATTGAATTTAGGTTACAAGCTTTTTCTCAAAATATCCGCCTTCTAAAACGGAATGAGAAAACAAAGACAATTGCAAAAAACGGAATGAATCTTCTACGAAAGCCGGAACGTAAAAAAATTCCTCCTGGAGGTGGGTCCCAGTCTATCATTCCTCTATATGTTCTACCATCACAAGTTCTTACCTCAACTGGTTCTCCTCTATATCTCATTAAAGGATGCATGCATATCACTCTCCTTTCTTTTCATCGATTCAACAAAAGGGTAGAACCAAACGTTTGTCCTTCTACAACATGTCTCGAAATCTTATAACTAATCTTACATAATTTCCTCTTTATTTAAGAACAAATCTTAAAAAGAGAAATACAATATATTATTTTTTGTTGTCTAGTAGCTTCCAACGAATGAAGTTCCTACAATAATGAGTAATATGAACAACACAACAATTAACGCAAAAGAAGTTCCCATCATATTCATTCCTCCTTCCTGCAGATATTTAAAGGTTTGAATGAAACTACCTTTAATATAATGTATGAAGTATAAAGCAAATGGTAATGGACAAACCTTTAATTGTTTTAAAAATCCATACTTGTCCAATTCAAGAGGCGGATGAAGACTGAAACTCAGCTTGAGAGCAAAAAAAGGTCTTCATATCTGCAAATCATAAATAAGGTTGGTGTACAATAGCCGCCTTTTCTGCTTTTAATCTACTGAACTTTTAATCCATATTGCGCACTAATCAACCCCGGTCATCTGACCGTAATACTAAACAAAAAAATGTCAATCACCCCATTGGGAAATTGACAATTTTAAATCTGTCTCTTTAACTAAAGAAGCAGATATATACAGTATCGGTAAAAAAACATTGAAATGATGCACCTTTTATCATTGTTTATATGTAACCGTAGAATGGCGTTTAAGGACTTGACTTGGAGCCTCTGTGGGTACGATTTGTCTTGAAAGGCTGAAGCAGTTGTTTCATCAGGCAAACGAGCCTATCATACCCACCTCTCCAAGTAAAGTCCTATCGTTGTTTACGTTGTAAACTATAATTATTTACTGAAGATAATAAGTAAACAAAGATAGAAAAGGGCTGATTTTGTTTCGTTATTTACGATGATTACGGTCAAAAATCATACTGTATATATGCACCCCGTTACTTCAATAAGCAGGGAATTCTTCTGCTGTACGTTATGGTCGAGATGTGACACTAACGCACTTTATATTTTTCAAAAATACGCTCCAATTGTTGTTTTTTGACTAACCAAGATACATCTAACATTGATTCTGCGTGACCAACTTTGGAGAAAGCTACTATTTCAAGGTCTGTAAATTCAATTCCTTTTTCATCACATTTATTTATTAGTTTTGTTGTTCTTCTTTTTAAACGTGAAAACTCTTTATCTCTATCCACAAAATCACCCTTTCGTTACTTCGCATTTGGCATCTTGTAAGTAGCATCAAAAATGATATTTCTGACTACGATACTTGTCCATATCAAATAAGATAAGTTTCACATAACATGTACTATCTTTTAACAAAGGTGGTGATATTTATGTCTGGATCTTATGGTGGACACCATATGAATTTCAACTTTGCTTTAATTGTTGTTCTCTTCATTTTATTGATTATTGTTGGAACAGCATTTGTTCACGGAGGCTATTAAGGCCAATTAACAAATCCAAATCCGCCCACTCATATTTCACCTCCTAGGAAGCACTACCGCCGAGTGCTTCCTTTTTAATTCAAAACGTATGTATTAAAAATAGTTATGATCTACAACACATTAGGTTCGGAATGCGTAACATCAAAAATGAATTTTTAGTCTAAAGTATCCTCCACCTTTGTCCGAATCCAGAAGGACAAAAGTTACATAAAATGTTCTATCTTCTAACAAAGGTGGTGATACTTATGTCTGGATGTTATGGTGGTGGATATGGTATGGGAAACAGTTTTGTATTAATTGTTGTACTTTTCATCTTATTGATTATCGTTGGAACAGCCTTTGTTGGCGGAGGTTATTAGTACGATTTAAAGTCTAATCCAACCTCTATTACCATAATAGGAAGCACATTTCTAAACGTGCTTCCTATTATTAAAACCCATTACCGGAGGTGTAAAGTTATGTATACACGACCAATTTGTTGCCCACCAAGATACGTAGTTCGAGATCGTTATGTTCCATGTGTCCATCCTATTATCCATCCAATAGTTCAAGTAAATCGTTTAAATATAGTAGATGTACCTCGACACATTTATAAACCTATTAGAAAAAATGTCATTGTTCATCATAGACGCCCTTTTTATTGCTGAATTCCCATAATGCCATGCTTTTTTTAGTATAGCATCTTCGTTTATTCCATTATTTTTGTTTATGAACATATTTATCATATGTGATATAAAGAGAAATGGGCTTTCGTATTACTTGTTCCATTAACCTGCTTCGTTAAGTGAAAAAATTCACAAACTTAAGGTTGATTTTATCAAATCAGAGGACTATTTGGAATAAAAATTCCATTTCAGTAAGATAGGATTAGTGCGCAATAGCCATATAATGTGACATAAAAGAACGATCTACCCTGGTGAACATAGAAAGTGGTCCCAGCTATCAACTTGGGACCACTTTATCAATTATTCTTTACTCCTTCGGATGAATCATATCCTTTGGATTAATATACTCGTCAAACTGTTCTTCAGTTAAATATCCTAGTTGAACTGCAGTTTTTTTCAATGTTGTATTATCTTTAAAGGCCTTTTTCGCAATCTCGGCTGCTTTTTCATAGCCGATATGCGGGTTTAATGCAGTTACCAGCATTAACGAATCGTTCAAATAATGGCTAATAACATCTAAGTTGGCCTCTATGCCAACAACACAACGGTCGTGGAAGGACATTATTCCATCAGCCAAAAGTCGCACGGATTGTAAGATATTATAGATGATCACCGGCTTAAACACATTGAGCTCAAAATTCCCCTGGCTTGCAGCAAATCCAATTGTTGCATCATTACCCATCACTTGGCAGGCAATCATCGTCATAGCTTCACTTTGCGTTGGGTTGACTTTACCTGGCATAATCGAGCTCCCCGGTTCATTAGCTGGGATCGTTAACTCACCGATACCACATCTTGGTCCACTTGCAAGCCACCTCACATCATTGGCAATTTTCATTAAATCGGCAGCCAATGCTTTTAATGCACCGTGAACGTAAACTAATTCATCATGACTCGTTAAGGCATGAAATTTATTTGGAGCAGAAATAAATCTGCTGCCAGTAAATTTGGAAATCTCCTCGGCGACTTTTTCTCCAAACCTAGGATGGGCATTAATTCCGGTCCCCACAGCAGTCCCACCAATAGCTAGCTCCCTAACATAATTCAAACTGCCCTCAATCATACTTTCATTTTTCTCTAACATACGCTGCCAGCCGGAAACCTCCTGGCCCAATGTTAACGGAGTGGCATCCTGAAGGTGTGTCCGTCCAATTTTAATAATTTCGGCAAATTGTTTACTCTTATTCTCAAGTGTTTCCTTCAATTTTTTTATAGCAGGTAAAAGCTGTTTTTCAATCATTAAAACGGCGGATACATGCATCGCTGTTGGAAATGTGTCATTAGAGCTTTGTGATTTATTGACATCATCATTTGGATGAAGCTTCACAGTAGAATTCTTTCCCTCAAGCTTTTGATTTCCGATATGGGCAATGACTTCATTCACATTCATATTGGATTGTGTACCACTACCTGTCTGCCAAACCACTAGTGGAAAATGCTCATTAAGACTTCCCGCAAGAATATCATCCGCTGCCCCAACAATAGCCCCCACCTTCTCTTTATCCAGCTTTCCTAATTCACCGTTCACAATTGCCGCACTTCTTTTCAATATTGCAAAAGCCTGAATAACCTCCATTGGCATTTTTTCTTGGCCTATTGGAAAGTTCTGCTTACTTCTCTCTGTTTGCGCCCCCCACAGCTTATCTGCTTCAACTTGTACCTCACCCAACGTATCCTTCTCAATCCGATATTGCATTAATATAACCTCCTCGTTTTATAAAGCAAATTAAAAGAGTATACTATATTTATTTCATTTCCTATTTTCCCAATTCTAAACTTTATAAGTATAAGAAAAGACTGACAAAAGTCAGCCCACTATTTCAATATCGTTTTGTGTGTCTTCTCTCTTTTTCCAAAACACCCTGAGGCTCGAGGCGATAAAAGCAACAAAAAATGTGCACAACCCCATTAATAAAAGGACTAAGCAATCCCTCCAAATTAATTCAAAGCCAACACCTTTAATAAAAATATTTCGTACTCCATCAAGAAAATAGGTTAATGGTAATAAGTGACCAATGACACTTAACAATTTAGGCATTGCCTCAAATGGCCAAGTAAAACCAGACAGTAAAAATGATGGAACGGCAATTAACATCGTAATTTGTGTTGCCCCGACTTGGTTTGCAGAAAACAAACTTGCAAGATAACCGATCCCTAATAAAGCAAACGTAAAGGAAACGGCTAATCCAATGGCAGCAAAGAGATTTCCATTTGACGGTAAGTCAAAGCCGTAAATGGCAACTAAAAACGTTGTTATAAAATTAAAGATTCCAATTAAAAAGTATGGTGCAGATTTTGCGTAAGCAATCCGCCAAGGACATTCACGCCATTCTTTAAATCTGTTCCAATTACCTTGTTCTTTATCACGGGTAATCGTTAATGATAAGCCCAACAACAATACTTGTTGCAAGGCAACCCCTATTAAGCCGTAGACTAGAAAAGTGCTGTAATTAAATGTTCCATTATAAAGAACCCTTGAGCGAAAAGGGATGGATTGAAAGGTTAATTGTATTTGCTCTGAATTAAATTTGTTTTGCGCGAGTTTTTTCGCTGCTGTTCCAAAATTGAAATTAGCAATAACCTCATTTGCTGCTTTCGTGGCTGAGTTTGAAATAAGCATATTACTTCCATCAATCATTGTTAAAATAGGCGCTTCTTCCCCGCGCAATACTTTGTTAAACATATTGTTCGGAATAACGATAGCAACCTTTGCTTTTCCCGCTTCAAGTAATGGCTGGATCTCCGCTTCCGAATTCACTAGTTTAATAACATTAAAGCTTTCTGTTTCATCAAAAGCCTGGACTATTTTTTGACTTAATTGACTGCGGTCTCGATCGACTATAACGGTATCCATTTCGGTTACACGATGATGGGAGTAGAGATAACCAAACATGGCTGTATATAATATTGGTATAAGGAAAAGCACAGCAAATAAACGCTTGTCCCTAAAGATATTTCTCCACTCTTCATTAATGATATGACCAATGCTTAATTTCATTTTAGCTCACCATCTCCAACCCATTTTACAGTCATGCCTGTTGGGATTTCAGCAGGTAGGTCCGGTAACTCAACCTTAAGCGCAAATGAACGGATATCAGTTTCACCAATACTTTGCGTAGCCTTTTTTATCGCAAAATCACCGGCAGGAGAAATCGTTTTAATTTTTCCGGCCAATTTTTGATGGGATGCCACTAATTCAACAATAACAGGATCACCTGTTTTTAAATTTACAATTTCCGATTCATCAAAATAAAACTGTGCATACCTCGTATCATTCGTTTCGATTGTAAAAATAGGAAAACCTGTGTTTACGAGCTCTCCTATTTGCGTTGATTTGGTTACAATCACGCCATCTGCAGGAGCAACTAATTCTGTATAGGAAAGGTATGTTTTAGCCTCATCCAAAGCTGCTTGGGCTTGACTTTTTCCGCCTTGGGCTGAAGCAATAGCACCTTCTGCTTGACCGATTGAGGCATTTGCCAATTCCACATCTTTTTTACTTACATCTACTTTGCCACGGTTGGCAATCGCATTTTTTAATGTTGCCTGTGCTTGATCAATTTGTGCAGCTGCTGACTTTTTCTGTTCTTGGGAAGCGAAGTATTCAGCCTTTGCTTGCTCCATTTTTGCTTTTGCTTCATCTACTTGAATTTGTGCTACTGCACCAGCTTTTTGCAATTCTTTCATCCGGTCATAATTAGTTGTTGAAATTTCGTAGAGCTCTTTAGCAGAATTAATTTTAGCATCCAGTGCTTGAACATTTGCCTCAGCTGCCTTTACTGCAGCTTCCGCTTGTTGAATTTGACTTTCAATTGACTGTTCAGTAACCGTAACAGCTTGATTACCCTGTGCTTCTTTAACGGTAGCCGCTTTTTTCGCGCTGCTGGCTTCCGTTATTTTTCCTTCCGCTAATTGAACTGCCGCTTCTGCCTGCGCTACTTTATTTTCTAATTCTTTGCTTTCCAAGCGAGCTATAACTTGACCTTTCTTTACAACTTCTCCTTCTTCCACTAATAACTCAGTTATTCTTCCTCCAATTTTAAAGCTGGCATTAATGGTAGTCCCCTCAATATAGGCTGTCGGACTAGCGGTAGTTAGACCTCCATCTGAGGCTTGACTTGTTAGTAGTACCCCAAAACCACCAGCAATTAAAATGAACATCCCAATAAATATGATCCACCGTAAATTCTTCATCTCGCCATCACTAATCCTTCCATTAAATAAAGCTTAAACAATTCAAAAACCTCTTCATTCGTAAGCATCCCATGCCGAATATCATTCAATTCTACAACCAACGAAACATACATTTTATAAATGACAAATGCTGTTATTTCCGGGTTACATTCTTTGAATTTTTTATTAACGATTGCTTTTTCAATGAAAACCTGTATATAAGATAGTAATTCTTTTTCAATTTGAACAAGGGCTTGTTTCGCCACTTCTGTCCCAAATTCTTTAACCTCTTGAGAAAGCTTAATCATTAATACATGTTCTTTCCGGTAAAGTAAAACACTGTAAAGCACTTCATGTAAGTTTTCAAATGCAGTTCGGTCTATTCTTATAGCGTTTTCGGCATTTTCCTTCATTTCGCGAATAAGGGCTTGGATGATTTCCTGAAGAATGACCTCTTTATTTTCAAAATATGTATAAATCGTACCTTTACCTACCCCTGCAATCTTAGCTATATGGTCTACCGTAGTCCCTTTAAAACCAAACATTGAAAAAGATTGAGTTGCCGCTTGCATGATTTTTTCTCTTTTATCCACTTTCTCACCACCGATTGACCGTTTTAGTTTTTTGGTCAGTTTTTCAAGAAATAATTTACCATATTTAATACACCTCGACAAGTTTTAACTTCATTCAACTGAATCGCTCAGGCTTCCGTAAATATCCATTTAAAGACAGAATTATGAATATTTTTCAGAAAATTGTTAAGATATTGTGAAATTATCACCAAAATAGTTGAAAATGTGATAAATATCATATATTGTCGAATTAAGCAGACATTATAATAAAGGCATAAACAAAATATTAGAAAAACACGTAATTTGCCCACAATGGCAAATTGCGATGTATTTTCTTATACTATCGACAAATAAAAATATAAATTCTGATAGTATAAAGAAATTAGAATAAATTACTATGGAGGATCATGAATAATGAAAAAAAGAATTCCATCTTTCGAGGAGCTAGTAAGGGAGAACAAATTAGAATTAATGCGTGATGAAAAAGAAATAGATCGCATTGAAATGAAATTAGAAAAGAAACGCGAAAAACAACTAGTTGCAGCTACATCAAGAAGATAAAGTAAGGGTCAGGCACCTTACTACGAATTAAAATGTTAGAATCTTTCTAATATTTCGATTCAAAGGAGCCAGACCCTCTTTTTTTAGAGTACATATTAGTAGCAAATACACCTGCAATGATAAAAAACGTTGCTAATAATCCACCTTCAGGACCAAAGTTTCCCCCTGTCAAGAGCTTCGCACTACTTTCTGTAGTTATTTGATATAGCCCATGCGGGTCTGTACCGCTAACCGGAAAACCAAACACATTCCCTTGAAAATAATTCCATGTAATATGATACCCAATTGGCATCCATAGACTTTTTGTAGCATCATACATATAAGAAAATAACAGCCCTACAAGACCAATGTTAATCAATCCAAAAACCGAGACATTGGGATTCATACCATGGAATAAAGAGAAAATTAGAGCTGACATTACATATAGGAGCCATTTCGAATTATGACGATCTTCCATCGTTTTCATGATATAGCCGCGAAAAAATATTTCCTCGGAAAAGCCGACGGCAATAAATAAAATTAGAAAAGTTAACGAATAAATAGAAAAGTCTGGTGCAAATAGACTCACTTTTAACGATAGCTGCCCCGTCAATAACAATAGGATAAAAATAAGCGTCATCGAGGCCCCACCTAAAAATAACCCGAACACAAAATCCTTCATATTTAAACTATTAAGTTCTAAACCAAGCGCTACAATTTTCTTTTTATTAATATATCTCCAAATTAGCAAACTGCTAAAAATAGCACCTACTACCCCACCGCCATTCATTAAAAGCTCGATCCATGGGTAATATCCTGGATCGAAAATCTCCCTATGCAAAAATATCCCCGGCAAGGAGAAAAGCACTTGAAAAACAATTAGCATCATACTAGCTAAAAATATAAGCCACCCCGACCGTACTAATCCGAATCGATTTCTAAAAATAATTATAATCCCCCCTATACTCCTTACACGCTTGTATTATGTTTACGCAGCTTTGGTTGAAATATTCTAATTCGTTTCGCATTAGATAAAGAATAAATGACAAGTGCAAGCCAAATAAAAGCAAAAGCAATAAAGTCGATCTTCGTAAATTGTTCATGGTAAACAAATATGCCTAAACACAATGTTATCGTTGGTGAAATGTACTGAATAAAACCAATCATTGATAAAGGTACCCTTTTTGCAGCTTCCGCAAATAATAATAGTGGGATAGCAGTCACAATTCCTGTGCCAATTAATAATAAATTAGTAGTATTAAAAGAGAGAAGTGCAAATTCTCCTTTTCCATCTAAATAAAGACTAATTAAATAAACTACGGCTATTGGAGTTACTACCATAGTTTCAACTGTCAATCCAGTAGTTGAACTTAAGTTTGCTTTCTTTTTAACTAAACCATATAAGCCAAAGCTTAATGCCAATAATAATGCAGCCCAAGGAATTTTCCCGTATTGGAACGTCAGCACCAAGACACCAATTGCCGCCAAGATAAAAGATAGCACTTGAATGAAGCTAAGCCTCTCTTTAAGAACAATGACCCCTAATAACACACTAATTAATGGATTAATATAGTATCCAAGGCTAGTTTCAAGGACATGATTGTTATTTACAGCCCAAATATAAATAAGCCAGTTGCCGCTTATAAGAATTCCAGACATAATAACAGATAATGCCAATATAGGCTTTGAAATAATAACTTTTAATTCTGTTAGAAACTGCTTCCCCTTTTTGAAACATAGTAATACTAAGATCATAAGGGCAAACGACCAAAAAATACGGTGGGCTAATATTTCTTCTGCAACGATAGTATCTAATGCTTTCCAGTATATTGGGAGGACCCCCCAAATCATATAGGCAAAAACCCCATTTAACACACCTATCGTTTGTTGTTTTTGTTCCTCTTCCATTTAAAATCCTCCGATTCCAAAAAAAAAAATAATAAAGTAATTATATGACTGCTGTTTAGTTATTGCTAGTTTAAATTATTTCTATAAAATATAAAAAGGTAGGCTCTAATTCATGTAAGGAGTGGAGAGGCTTGAAAAACTATCTTAACTACAAAGATATGGTTGATATTTGCAACGAAATAAATGAACAACATATTCCAGCCGAGGATGCTTTTTTAAATAAAATTGATGAGTTATTCGAACATACAAATTTAGAAGGAAAGGAGCTAATTCTTTACTCCTTCAAAGAATTGTTAAAGGTCGTCGATTCTGAGATCAATAATATAGAAAAGAAAGTGAATATTTCTCCAAGCTGCGAAAAAGGCTGCGCCAATTGCTGTTATTTCCCAATTATTACGACAAAATTAGAGGCTAAGCTTATGATTGGCGTGATTAATCGTATGCCTGATGAACGAAGAAACCAAATCATGAACCATTTACAAACATATTTTACCAAACATCATGATGCTATTAATAAACTTTGTTCTATTAATTTTGAAGAAATAAGCGACTTTAAGCTTCAATATATTTCAAGTCAGCTGCCATGCCCTTTGCTGAATGTGGAAACGAATGAATGTATCGCTTATGAAATTCGTCCACTGCCTTGTCGAACATATTTAAATTATTGTAACCCTATCGTTTGTAAAGATGATTTCATTCCAAGTGAACCTTTTAGCTACGAATTTTTACGTGACTATTATATAGAAGCTTTAAATGAACTCGTTCAAACTATACTTTATGAAGATCATGATGATTATGGAATTCAATATCCAGATGATGTATTCCAAGTAGACTATTTGCCTACTTTGTTAAAAAATGAACAATTTATGAAAAAAGCGAAATAGGTACTGATCTATTTCGCTTTTTTTATTTTTTAATCAATATTTGTTTGGCAATATAAGGTATAATAATGGTGAAACTTGTCATATAAGGTGGGTGATTTTTGTGAAAAAAGGAAGATTTGTGGTAAATACTATAATTTCAGCTTCTCTTTTATTATCACTACTTGGTTGTACTTCTGAGCAAACAAACAAGAAAGTTGAACAAAGTAACCCAGATTTAACGACTATTCACATCATTGCGGAATCTCCTGAAGCAATCACTTTATTTCGGATGGAAGAACAAGAAATTTTAGAAAAGTATCATATTAAGCTCGTTTATAATTATCCGCAAAGGATTACAGATCGTTTAGAAGACTATCTTTTCTCAACAGACGATACGTATGATATATTTGTTGTTTTTCCAGCGAAAATACCTTTATATATTGAAAGAAATATGCTCCTCCCACTAGATTCATATATGGCTAAAAACAAAGAATTCGATAATGAAATTATCCCTGTATATCGAAAACTTTATATGAATTATGACAACCATGATTATGGCGTGGTTTATGACGGCGACACCCGCCTACTGTTTTATCGAAAAGACTTATTTGAGAAGTATAATAATGAATATAAGCAACAATTTGGAGTTGACCTTACTCCTCCTGAGACATGGGAGGAATATGAACAGGTTGCAAAATTTCTAACCCGTGACATCGATGGGGATGGAAAAATAGATATATATGGTACGGCAACGCTTAATGCCGATTCGAAGCGGTACATTTGGTTTGCTGAACGTTTCATTTCAATGGGCGGCAAATATTTCGATGAAGACATGCATCCGCTGATCACATCTAAAGAAGGGATTCGTTCCATCGAGGAGCAGATGGCATTAGAAAACAGTGGAGCAACACCACCGCAATCGATGTTTGACTGGGTCGATCTGAACAACGCTTTTCTTCAGGGCAATATTGCTATGGTTGTTCAGTTCAGTGATACGGCAAGGTTTTCATTTGATGAACATGAAGAAACTTGGAATTCAAAAATACCCGGTAAGGTTGGATGGTCATTAGTTCCAGGAGAAACCCCAGAATCATCTAGAGGTGGTACCTGGATCGGTCGTGTCCTTTCCATATCAAAAGACTCCAAACACCCGGATCAAGCTTGGCAGGTTATTGAACATATCACATCATTTGATGCTAGTAAGGATGCAATTGGATCATTTGAAACAATCAATGACCCTTATCTTAATAGTCATTTAACAGCAAGTGGGAAGGGCCCTTTCCCTAGTGAAAAAATGAATCAAAACTTTCTGGATACGGTAAAAGAAAGCCTAGAAAATCCGAATGTCGATTTAATGATCCCAGGCGGTTGGGAGTATATGCAAGTGTTAGACCACTACTTAAATCTTGCGATGATTGGCAAAATTACTCCAGAAGAAGCACTTCAAAGCACAGCTGGTGAGTGGGAGAAAATTACCGACAAGTTCGGTCGAGAAGAACAAAAAAGATTTTATAAAGAATGGTTACAAAAACTGGAGGAAATAAAAAATGTTAGCAAAGAGAAATAGCATTACATTTCGAATATGGCTAACGATGAACGCCCTTCTTCTAATATGTATTGTTTCACTTGGCTCCATGTATCTTTATCATGAAGCCGATAATTTAGAAGATGGGTTAAGAAGTGAAGGACGTACAGCAGCAACTACTTTACGTTCAGCCATTTCTCTTTCAATGCTTAATGAAGATTATAGCAGCATCTCTCCCCTTGCTTACTCACTATTGGATCAGCCAAATATTCAGTATGTTATCGTAAGAGATCAGGCTGGGACAGTTGTGAATCAAAAAGGAGAAACATTTACAAATAAGGAACTATTTATTGAAACCGTGCCATTAGTTTATTTTAATTCGGATTTGGGTGAAATTGAAATCGCCCTTAAAAAAGATAATTTATTGTCAAAACAAAGGGATTTATACACATATACAATCTTGATTATGTTAATTGTTTCTGCTTGTTCCATGTTCATTTCCATTATTTTGAGCAGAAAATTGACTTTACCATTAAAGGAACTCATGGCTGCAACAAAAGCTATGAGTGAAGGAAAACGCCATATACAGGTAAAAGAAGTGGGTACGAATGAAGTCCATTCCTTATCTGTCGTCTTCAATCAAATGGCAACAACGATTGAGCAAAATGAGGATAATTTGAAAAAGGAAGTATTACGGGCGACTACTAGACTCTCTGAAAAAGTGAAGCAATTAAAAACGCTCGGTAATATTTCTCAAGCTGTACTAAAACAAAATTTAAGTCACTATGATGTTGTAAGTATTATATTAAAAGAAATAAAAGCGTTTATTAATCCCGACAGACTTTCAATCTCATTATTCGAGGACAATAAAGATATTGTTTATATTTACTATATTACACATAATAACAGTATTACGATAGGTGAAGTCCCGTATACTGATACCCCCTTTGAAATCGTAGCAAAAACACACAAGCCCTTTGTTCGGAATGACCTTTCAATGAACAAAATATTACCTTGTGAACAAGTTCCATTAAGACAGGGCATCAAATCAACGATTTCATTGCCATTAATTATTAACGAAAGAGTTATCGGAACATTAAATATAGGAAGCCTACAAAAAAACTTTTTTAACGAAAATGGCAAGGAAGATACACTCACCGTTTTCGCAAATCAGATTGCAATTGCGATAGATCGAGTTTCAGCATATGAATCATTAAAAATTTCTGCTTATCACGATTATCTAACAGATTTGCCAAACTATCGCTATTTTAAAGCAAGTTTGAACAGAGCTTTAACGTCGATTAAAAATCAAAGTAATTCCTATATGCTTGGAGTCATGTTTCTAGACCTAGATCGTTTTAAAATTATTAATGATTCACTTGGACATGAATTTGGCGACCTTCTATTAAAACATGTTGCTCATCTTATTGATTCATGTGTTGAACCTGATCATACTGTTGGTAGAATTGGCGGAGATGAATTTATTATCCTCCTGCCTAAAATTAAAGATGGCAATGAAGCGATACAGCTTGCTGAAACAATTACCAATGTGATCAATCATCCGATTACGATATCGGGGTATGAAGTGCACATTACATGCAGTATCGGTATTGCTATCTATCCGACTGACGGCGAGGATGCCGATACACTTATCAAGCATGCTGATATTGCGATGTACAGGGTGAAGGAGTTAGGACGAAATAATTATAGTATTTATTCGCCATTGGAAAAGGACTCCACTTATGAACAGCTTATTTTCGAAAATGATTTAAGAAAAGCATTGGAGCGAAATGAATTTACAGTCTATTATCAGCCAAAGGTGAATATCCAAACTGGAAAAATTAGTGGCATTGAAGCACTTGTTAGATGGATTCATCCGGAAAAAGGAATTATCCCTCCTGGCAAATTCATCTCCATTGCAGAAGAAACTGGGCTGATTATTCAAATCGGAGAATTTGTTCTAAGAACTGCCTGTAGGCAAGTGGTAGAGTGGCAGAAGAATGGAATGCATCCTATCATTGTCTCAGTCAATTTATCGACCAAACAGTTTTTACAAACAAATCTGGTTAAAATGGTCGAAGAAATCTTATATGAAACCGGACTTGCCCCGAGCCAGCTTGAGCTTGAAATAACAGAGAGTATGACAGTGGACTTTAATCAAGCCATTACTACACTTAATCATTTAAAACAATTAGGGATCCAAATTAGTGTTGATGATTTCGGTACAGGCTATAGCTCGCTTAATTATTTAAGAATGCTGCCAATCGACCGCCTAAAAATTGATCGTTCTTTCATTAGTGATATTACGACAAATGCTGAAAATGCTGCCATTGTCTCGACGATCTTAACGATGGCTTATAACTTGAAATTGGATGTTATTGCTGAAGGTGTTGAGGAGGAAAATCAAGTGGACTTCCTTCAAAAAATAAATTGTGATGAAGTCCAAGGTTATTATTTCGGTCATCCACTTCCAGCCGACGAACTGGAGCAAAAATTTCCTGAAATTTACGACAAAGCTAAGCTTTGGACTAAGGTTATTGACTAATATAAAAAACCGAACTAGACACAAAGTTGTTTAAAAATAGACACAGAGATGTTATAATTAAAATATTCAGATAAGATGAAACAGAAGGGAAGTATTTGGATTTGTATCGTGCTGGGACTGCTTTATTACTTGGGTTAGGTTTAATTTTAGTTGAAGCGTATATTGTTATGGTCATTAAAGATTACAGTGCGGTCAGACTGGGTACTATTGGGCAATTCTTAACTGTGTGGGTTATTAATTCTTTATTGGCTTTCGCGATTTTGACAGACATCAAACAATGGTTGTCCAAGCGCGATAATACAGATTTACAACACGAACTTTAATAACATGATATTTTCGGGGGCTGTTCAATAAGAACGGTCTCTTTTTTCGTCTATAACATTATTGCATACCCATTATTCAAAATATATATTTTCAAAATAGGCTGACAACTCTTATAATGAAAATATTAAAGAAAAATAGAGATAAAAAAATATTTTTATGTTCAGGAGAGAACTATCTTATTTAGAAACGATTTAATTTAGGAGGAAATAGAAAATGACTAAATATGTAAAAATCGGTAATTTACAGGTAGCTTCGATCCTTCAAGACTTTATTAATCATGAGGCCCTTCCTGGAACACGGGTCACCTCTGAACAATTTTGGAACGGCTTAGAATCACTAATAAAGGATTTATCACCCGAAAATAAAGCATTGTTATCCCGTCGGGACGAGCTGCAAAGAAGAATTAATGAATGGCATTTGAAAAATAAGGATTCGTTTGAATTTGAAAAGTACAAATCCTTTTTACAAGAAATTAATTATCTTGAACAAGACGTGGAAGATTTCGAGATTGCTACTCAAAATGTAGATGATGAGATTGCTATCCAGGGCGGCCCTCAGCTTGTAGTGCCAGTTGATAATGCCCGCTATGCAATCAATGCAGCCAATGCACGTTGGGGAAGTCTTTATGATGCGCTTTATGGGACAGATGCCATTAGTGAAGAAAATGGAGCAGATAGAAGCGGTGCTTATAACCCTCTACGTGGTGAGCTTGTTATTAATTTCGCTAAAGATTTCCTTGATCAAACAATTCCTTTAAACAATGGGTCCCATAAGGAAGCTGCAGCATACCAAATCGTAGATAATCAATTATATGTGCTTCTTACTAATGGAGAAACTACAACTCTTAAAGACAAAGAAAAAGTGATTGGGTATCAAGGGGAAGCCCAAAACCCTTCCGCAGTATTATTTAAAAATAACCGCCTTCATTTTGAAATTCAAATCGATCGAGAGCATCCCATTGGTAAAACCGATCAAGCAGGCGTAAAAGATGTGCTTATGGAAGCTGCAACGACAACGATTATGGATTTTGAAGATTCCATCGCAGCTGTTGATGCTGAAGATAAAGTAGGCGTGTATCGCAATTGGTTGGGTCTTATTAAAGGAGACCTCGCAGCTACTTTCCAAAAAGGCACTAAAACAATGACACGGGTTATGAATTCTGACCGCACTTATACATCCCTAACTGGTGATACTATTACGCTGTCTGGAAGATCATTAATGTTTTGCCGTAATGTAGGACATTTGATGACAAGCAATGCTGTTTTAGATCAAAATGGAGAAGAAGTTCCAGAAGGAATTTTAGATGCAGCGATTAGCAGTTTAATTTCAACACATGAGTTGATCGGAAATTCTAAACATGTAAATTCACAAAAGGGTTCAATCTATATCGTTAAACCAAAAATGCACGGTTCCGAGGAAGTTGCCTTTGCCAACAAGCTGTTTGAACGTGTTGAAGATATCCTTCAGCTGGAACGCAACACCATTAAAATCGGTGTTATGGACGAAGAGCGCCGCACTTCATTAAATTTGAAAAATTGCATTTATGAAGTTAAAGACCGGATCGTATTCATTAATACAGGATTCCTTGACCGTACAGGTGATGAAATGCATACATCAATGGAAGCTGGTCCAATGATTCGTAAAGGTGATATGAAGTCTGCTACATGGCTTGGCTCTTATGAAAAATCAAATGTAAATGTGGGCTTAACTTGTGGACTTCAAGGCCACGCCCAAATCGGTAAAGGAATGTGGGCTATGCCAGATTTAATGGCCGAAATGCTAAAGCAAAAGATCGGCCATCTAAAAGCAGGCGGTAATACAGCATGGGTACCATCACCAACGGCTGCCACACTACATGCATTGCACTATCATCAAGTAAATGTAATTGATATTCAAAATGAAATTGCTAAAAACATTACGGACCTGCGTGATGATATTCTACAATTGCCTGTCGCAGAAAATCCAAATTGGTCACCTGAGGAAATCCAACAAGAGCTTGATAATAACTGCCAGGGTATTCTCGGCTATGTTATTCGTTGGGTAGAACAAGGTGTTGGGTGTTCTAAAGTACCGGATATCAACAATATCGGATTAATGGAAGACAGAGCAACACTTCGTATTTCCAGCCAACATGTTGCGAACTGGTTACACCATGGAATTTGTACGAAGGAACAGGTGGAAGAAACATTGAAGCGAATGGCAAAAGTTGTTGATGAGCAAAATGCAGGCGATTCTGCCTATCGTCCAATGGCACCTGATTATGACAGCTCTGTAGGCTTTCAAGCTGCTTATGACCTTATCTTTAAAGGCTATGATCAACCAAGCGGTTACACTGAGCCGATTCTACATCAAAGACGTGCGGAGGCAAAAGCTAAATTTGCCGTTCAAAATTAAGAAAAGCGGAAGCACCCGCTGGGGGCTGGAGCTAGACAAGTAAAAAAGACATGAGGGCATTTAAGTGCCTTCATGTCCAATTAATGTTGATTACCCGTAAACTTTTTTGCTATATCTATAAATTCTTGAACAGCAAAGGACTGGTATTTATTTTTCTTCCAAATCATCCCTAGCTCTAAATAAATTTCCGGATGTTCAAAAGGGATGGCAACAATATCATTTTTTAATTCCTGACAAATCTTGCTTGGCAACAATGCAATCCCTAGTTTTGCTCCGACCATCTCAACAATAAAGTCCTTCTGAGAGGTTTCACAGACAACATTTGGTGTAAATTCATTTTTCAAACAAACATCTAGGATTCGATCATGAAGTGAAAAATCTTTTCGATATAGGATAAACGGTTCGTTTTCTAACTGAGAAAAACTGATAACTTGATTAGCGGCTAACGGGTTTTCTTTGTGAACGATAACCATTAAGGGATCTTTTAAAAGTTTAATAACTTCAAAGCTATCATTTTTAATCGGGATATTACAAATTAATCCAATATCTAAATTTCCATCCTCTACTCCCTCTTTTATTACCTTTGAACCAACTTCAGTAAGATGTATGTCAATTAAAGGGGAAGTTTCTTTATATTGACTGATTAAAGCGGAGAAAAAAGCCGCTCCCATGATTGGTGGGATCCCAATTTTAACTTCACCTTTCTTTAATTCAGCAATATTATTCAATTCCGATGTCAAATTATGAAAGGCATCTAATACATTTTTTGTATTAATTAAGACAGCCTTCCCAGCATCTGTAAGCTCAAGTTGTTTTGGCGAACGATAAAATAAAGGAACCCCCAACTCACCTTCTAAATTTTGAATTGCCTTACTTAAAGATGGCTGGGATACATGTAGTGTTGATGCTGCCTTTGTAAAGCTTAAGTGTTTGGCTACCTCAGCAAAGTATTCTAAATGCCGAATATCCAATTCATTCACCCCGTTTTAAGCTCTGTCAAACCTATAATCATCTTTTATATACTTACCTATAAAGTGAATAATTCGGTCCTCATAAGCTTTCTTTTGATGTTTGTAATTTCGAATATGTCCACCTTTTTTTGTAATCCATAATTCCGCATTAGGAGCATTATGATAGATTTGCTCACTTTCTTTGTACGAAATAGCCCCGTCCTTTTTGCTATGAATGAGCATTAAGCCCTTGTCCTTATAGGCTTTAGCTGCAACGTACGGTTTAACCTCTTTTAAATCTAAATCAAGAAAAACATTTTCCGCAATATCGATCATATACTTGCCAATCGGATTGGGAAGACCTGTCCAGTACGTAAAGTTTTTCTTCGTGTATTCCTCCAAGTCCGCGAATGGGCTGTCAGCGATAACAGCCTTCACATCATCTGACTCGCTTCCGACTATGATCGAAGTGGCTGCTCCCATTGACCAACCGATAAGGGCAATATTATGAATTCCTTTTGTTTCTTTTACATATTGAATAGCTGACATTAAATCCGTTCTTTCTTTTGCTCCGATCGTTGTGTAGCTTTTCTCCGACTCACCGCTATTGCGGAAATCATACATAAACACATGAAAGCCTTCAGTTGAAAACCTTTTTGCAAGTTTAAGCGTATCAATCGGCATATTTTCTCTGTTATCTCCATAGCTGTGGGAAAAAATCACAGCCTTCTGGCTAATAAAATCATGATTAGTACTTGGAATCCACCAACCTTTTAATCGGACATCATCATAAATATTAGGAAAGGTTACATTCTCATATTCTAAATCATATTTAGAAGGTAGCTGCAAGATGGCAAGTTTCATCGGGTTCATGACCTTATAACCTGTATATACCGATACCCCGGTTACAACGATAATTAATACTAAAAAGACTATTAAAACGTCTAATAATAGGGCTCTTCTTTGATCCTTTGTTAAAATAAAGATTGATCTCATGATGGCTCACCAATTCTGCTTTCATCTTTTATATTTATTATTATAATATATTTTCAGAAAAATGAGTTAAAAACAAGCAAAAAAGCGTCTCAATTTTAAAAATTGGAGACGCTATATAATGTTATAATATTCACAAATTATAAGACAATGCAACCGTGCGTATCGCTTATAATAAAAATTACTCAACATTTATTAGATATCTTTTTGTTATATTAATATCATTATGTCCAGCAAGCTGGGCCACTACTGCAATATCTAACCCTTTTTCAATTAAATCCCTGCAAAATGTATGACGCAATTTATGAGGATTAATTTCATATTTTTCTAACATATATTGAATAGATCTTGTCGTTAATCGATTATTCTGTTTTGAAATAAATAACGGTCCTTCATAATCCTTCGGTAGCGTTTCCAAATAATTCTTCAAAACTTTCAGCGCATCCTTTGGAATCGGGACTATTCGTTTCTTATCCCCCTGGGGATTCGTAATCGTTACTGTTCCTATTTGTCCATTTATATTAATATCACTGCGATCTAAATTACATAATTCAGTTAACCGTACCCCCGTATACAAAAGCATGTGCACGATTGTAGTATTTCGAATATCTTTATCTTTTTCTACATCTTTTAAAAGCTTTATCCGTTCATCTTCTTTTAAAAACTCAGGGATAGTTTGATAAATATTTTTTTCTTTTTCCTTACGTTTAATATTATCCGCCATTGCAGGATGCTCCAGGAATTGGGCAAATACACGAATAGTAGCATAAATTTTGTCAATTGTTGATGCACTTTTTCCTTCTGCCTCAAGCTCATTCATATAGTTTTGAATACTGCTATGATTAAGCTTCCCTAAACTTAAATTTCTTTCTTCCAACCAATAACTCAATTTTTGAATAGCACTTTTGTAAGTATGAATTGTATTAGGAGATTTCTCTTGATGAAATAGCCATTCTTCAAAACCATCTATTAGACTAGCATCTGAATTCAAATTGATCACCCCATTACCAGACTATTACCATTATACTCTTATTATTCGTGGAAGTAAAATAATAACATGGAATTATCGGAATTCTTTAATCAAATACGCCAATGAAGTTAAACCTTTTCAACCTTAACCGTGCGGTTTCTTCCTAAATTTTTCGCACAATATAGAGCATCATCTGCTTTTACAATCATTAATTTGGGCTCCGGATTTACAGTTTCACTGGACACAACCCCGACACTAATGGTTACATATTTACTAACTTTTGATTGGCTATGAAGGATCTTTATATCTTCAACGGCCTTTCTAACTTTCTCAGCGACCTTGGCAGCACCTTTCAGGTCTGTTCCAGGAAGAACAATGGCGAATTCTTCTCCCCCATATCTTGCAAACAAATCACTTGAACGATTAATTTTCGGGCTTATCGTGCTGGCAATAAGCTTCAAACAATCATCGCCTGCCTGATGACCATACGTATCATTGTATAATTTAAAGAAATCAATATCGAATAAAATAAGTGAGATGGGCAGACCGCTATCTATGGATCGCGCACATTCAACTTCCATGAACTCATCGAACCTCCGTCGGTTCGCAATTCCCGTCAGCCCATCCATTGTTGATAACTGTTTAAGGAATTCATTGGTTCGCTGAAGCTTTTCTTCAAATAATTTTCGCTCTGTAATATCTCGGGAAACAGCGATGAATCCAGCAATTTTATTTTCTTCTTGGTCATAAAAGGCTTTTATCGTGCTTTCCAAAAAAATAAAGTTCCCATTTTTCGTTTGCATTTCATAGCTAAAGGTATATATTTCACCTTTTTTCAAATTTAACACCCGATGATCCACTAAATTAATAATGCTTCTTGTTTTCGGCGGATTTTCAACGAAGCTTTTCATTAATTCATTGGGTGTATAGCCGAGGATGTTTTCAACTATAGGCGAAATATACACAATCGAACCGTCTGCGTTATGGCGTGAAATGATATCTGTTGAGTTTTCTGTGATAAATCGATAACGTTTTTCGCTTTCAATCAAATCCATCTCAACCTGTTTTTGTTTTGTAATATCGATCGCATATCCAATAATTCCGACTACCACATGATCAACAATGATTGGAACAGCCGTTACATTCATATCGAGTAAATGCCCATCCTTATGAACAATCTTCGTGTAAAAACTAACGGAATTCCCTTGTAGTACTTTTGAAAATTGCTCATTAATAATGGGATATTGGTTTTTATCAATAAAACTATAGATTGGTTTTCCAATAAGGTCCACTACCTTATAACCAGAAACTGTTTCCGTAACTTTATTTAACTTATGAAAATGCCCATAAAGATCTAATGAAAAGCAAATTTCTGGATTATTCTCAAATAATGATTGATAGCGTAGCTTACTTTCTTTTAATTCCGTATTTAGCTTGATTAATTGATCCTTAAAATTAATTTCATTCGTTTTATCGGTTATGATTGAGAATAATAGTTTTCTTCCTCTAATATTAACAACCGATGAAAATACTCCTACATCCCTAATTGTTCCGTCAACTAATCTATGTTTAAATATAAATTCTTTATTTTCACCACGTTGAACTTGCTCCATTCTTTTGAACAGCTCCCCATTGGTTAAACTATTTATATCCTTTATTTTCATTTCTTTTAAAATTTCAATTGGGTAACCATAAAATTTGCTAGCCGCCGGATTGGCGTCTATTATTCTTCCGTCATTTTCAGGGTCAATTAATAGCATGATCGCACTATGGGAGTTAAAGATATCGGTCCATAGATCATTTTTGTATAGTAATGCCTCTTCAAAAAGCTTAGTACTCGTTATATCGAATAATGTAGCAAAACCAATATACTCACCATTTTGATTAACAGTGGTTGTTCCTACTTTTAGCCAACGAACTTCATTACTTTTTGTATAAAATTTATACGTATACTCTTTAGTAGGCATTTTATTTATCAATCTATTATGAATGCCGGTCATAAAAGGCTCTTTTGCATCCTCTTCAAAGAAATCCCAAACGTATTTATTTTCAAGATCTTCCTCGTTATATCCGCTCATTGTAAAAAATGCTTCATTCGCATATATGAATTTTTCTTTATATAAAACCATTGGAACTGGAGATGCATTTAAAAAATTAAATTCCATTTCATTCTCGCTCCTTTTGGAAGACTCCACTTTTGAGAAAAATATCCTTCTTTACATTTTAATATAAGATTTGTCTCTATATAATACTTTTATTCTTTGTTCCTTAATTTGTAACAGACTGCCTAATCATTAAGCCTTTCAAAATTTTATAATTATAATAATGGATTGCATTTGATTATGGGACAGGATAGGTGATTAAGAGTGGAAAAAAAAGGACATCCACATGGAATGGGACATGGAACGATGATCGATTATAATTTGAATCCATTTATAGTAATTTGGGAGGTTACAAGAGCCTGCCAATTAAAATGTGTTCATTGCCGTGCTGATGCACAAACGACACCAGACCCGAATGAATTAAGCCATGATGAAGGAATTAAACTAATTGATCAAATTTATGAAATGGATAATCCAATGCTTGTATTTACAGGTGGAGACTGTATGATGCGGGAGGACCTATTCGAACTTGCTGATTATGCAGTTAAAAAAGGAATGCGAGTTTCTATGGTACCTAGTGCCACTGATAATGTTACTAAGGAAAAAATGGAAAAGGCAAAATCTGTCGGTCTTTCCCGCTGGGGCTTCAGCCTCGATGGACCAACACCTGAAATCCATGACCATTTCCGAGGCACACCTGGTTCATTCAAGCTTACTTTAGAAAAAATTAAATATTTAAATGAACTTGAAATGCCACTGCAAATAAATACGGTCATTTCCCGCTACAATTATCATCATCTCGAACAAATGGCCGAGCTTGTCAAAGATTTAAAAGCAGTGATGTGGTATATATTCTTACTTGTTCCGACTGGTCGAGGTCAACTCGAAGATTGCCTAACATCGGCTGAACATGAAAAGGTATTTTTATGGCTATATGAATTGAGTAAAACAGCACCCTATGATATTAAGACTACCGCTGCCCAACATTATCGTCGCGTAGTTATTCAACAAAAAGCAAAAGAACATAAAATTGCCAAAGGTGAAATTCACTATGAAGATAGTATTACGACAGATGCTGCCTCTCTAGTAGATGGCCTAAAACGTGCACCTAAAGGGGTAAATGACGGTAATGGCTTCATCTTTGTTTCTCATACCGGCGATGTTATGCCAAGTGGATTATTGCCGCTTGTGGTGGGAAATGTGCGGGAAACTTCTTTAAAGGAAATTTATCGTGAAGCACCAATATTAAAAGAATTGCGGAATCCAGACCTTTATAAAGGAAAATGCGGTGTATGTGAGTTCCGAAATGTATGTGGTGGCTCCCGTTCCAGAACATATGCAATCACCGGTGATTACTTAGAAAGCGAACCTTTCTGTGTCTATATACCGGAAGCCTTACGGAAAAAGGCCCAGCCATCGGTATAGAGAGTTAGTTATTAAATAGCTGTCAAATCGTTGACAGCTATTTTATTTTTGCGACATGGGGACAGGCACCACCCAGCAGTCCGTACTTCACTTTAAAGCGCTCAAGGATGGTTTTCCACCTTGTACTAAAGACGTACAGGAAAAATAGATTGGATAGGGCATGGGCTAAATCAAAATAAAAGCTTGATACCATACCAGCTACCACCATACCCAGCGTTATATTCTCCCCAAACCCGACAAGATACCATAAATCCATAATCCAGCCGAATAGAAAGCCCCAGATAAAGCCAAATGGGAGTAATAATAGCCTTCTCCGAGGCCAGAGCCAATCCTTTAATAGTCCAGCCGAAAGCCCCATCATCCCCCATGAAAACATTTGCCAAGGCGTCCACGGCCCTTGCCCAAGAAATAAATTAGATACTAACGCTGCAATTGCCCCAACTAAGAAGCCCGTTTCTGCACCAAATACAATAGCCGCGATAATAATTACAAACGAAGTGGGCTGAACGCTAGGTATGGCGGCAAAGGGGACACGGCTAACAGCAGCAATTGCAGCTAAAATGGCAATTAACACAATTCCTCTTGAATCAAGCTCTTTCCTTTCAAACCGAGCAAAAAAAGGAAACATGATAACAAACAAGGTCAAAAAACTAAGAAGCATATAATGGTCTCCTTCTAGGAGCACCATTACAAACAATAAAAGAACGACTAATAATGTGGAAATAATTAATAGCAGCCTACTGCGTCCCATGCCTTTAACACATCCTCATAATTTAGTGCTTGAGGGAGATCGCCTCGCACCAGCCGATTAATAGCTGTTGTATAAAAATAATTGTCGCTAAACATCTCTTTCGCCGTACCTTCGGCCACAATCGAACCTGCAAACAAAAGTGAACAATGATCCGCGTATTTTGCAGCAAATTCAATATCATGTGTAACCATTAATATGGAGATCCCCTTTCGTTGCAGCTCCTTTAATAAATTACCAACATCCAACTTCAATATCGGGTCAAGTCCCTTTGTCGGCTCATCAATTAATAAAATCTCTGGATTTTTCAATAAAACACTAGCCAGCGCCAGCTTTTGTCTTTCTCCCCCGCTCAAATCATAAGGGTGTTTATGCAACGCCCTCTCTAACCCAAAAAATTCAATCGCTTCGGCCAAAGCATTAGTGGAACGTTTTCCATCAACCAATTCTTCAGCAACAGTTAACTCTTCTTTTACGGTGTCTTGCGTAAAAAGGGCCAGTGGATTTTGTGATAGATAGCCTATTTTGTTATAACGTTCTCGTACTTTCATTTTATGTAGGGGGTGACCCTCGATCAAAACCTTTCCACGTCTCGGATTCTCTATACCGGCTAAAATCTTAAGCAACGTCGACTTCCCAGCACCATTTCCACCGATAATCGCTGAAAACATCCCCTTCGTCATTCCATACTGAACACCTTCCAGCACCATCTTGCCACTTCGATCATATTGAAAAAAAACATCCTTACATTCAAGAATCGAAGTCCCTGTTACTTCTTTTTTATTAATTAATAAATTCCCTTGCACCCCTTTTGGAAAATGCCGATCATTTTGCTTTGAAAGCCATTTTCGCCCCTCTCTAACAGTAATCGGAACTTGATCCTGTAACAGCCAGTTTTCGTCACTGATCAGAAATAGCTTCGTAATTTCAGGTAAATATTGAAAGTAAGCATCATTTTTGTCAATTTGCTTAATAACTTGTTGTGGTGTGCCCTGTAGCTTTATTTTTCCATCCTCTAAAATGACAACACGGTCAACAATCGGAAAAACTTCCTCTAATCGATGTTCAATAATGACAATGGTCGTATTAAACTCCTGATTGATGCGATGAATCATTTGCAAAAATTCCCGCGCAGCAATTGGATCAAGCTGAGCTGTTGGTTCATCTAAGAGCAAAACCCGTGGCTGTAAAAGCAAGACTGAAGCTAAATTTACAAGCTGCTTTTGTCCGCCAGAGAGCTCATGAATGGATAGGTTCAACCAAGCTTCAATGCCAAAAAACGAAGCCATTTCTGCCACTTTTTTTCGAATATCAAAGGTTGAATAACCAAAGTTCTCTAATGAAAAAGCAAGCTCATGCCAAACTGTACTAGTCACAATTTGATTTTCCGGGTCTTGAAAAACAATCCCGATTTCTTTTGCGGTAATAACGGATGGAATGGAGTCCATTTCTTTTTGATCAAAATAAATACTGCCAGATCTCGTTCCAATAGGGGCAATCTCTTTTTTCATTTGCCTTAGAAGGGTAGTCTTTCCACATCCCGTTGGACCGCAAAGTAACACCATTTCACCTTCTTCAACTAGTAGGGATATATCTTTTAATAATCGCTTATCCTCACCCGCATACGTAAAGGAAAAGTTTCTTATTTCGATAAGCGCCATTTACAGTACTCTCTCCCTTCAATAAAATGAGGTGTGAATAAAAACAATAGAACTAAAACAAATAAATTATTTTCACGATTTGAAAGGGGCAGTGCTTCTAGCTGTGGGTAGATTTCCAGTTTCCCATAGCCTGATATTCCTTGGATAATGAAAATAACCATAAGCAGACTGAACCAAATAAGAAAAAAAACATCCTGCTTATAGAAACGATATACATTAAATGAACTTCGTTTTCCTAGTCCATATCCTCGCGCCTTCATCGAATCAGCTGTTTGCAACGCTTCTTCCATTGACCATGTCATCAATATAAACAGGATGCTCATTCCAGCTTTCGCCCTTTGTTTAATTGTGCCTGACTTTATACTGATTCCTCTAGTTTTTTGGACATTTGCAATTTCTATTAATCTTCGTTTTAATAATGGCACGAAACGAAATGCCATCATAATTAAAAGCGCTGTTTTCGGTGCAAAGGATGAAAATAAATAAATAAATTTATCCTCTGTAATGATGAAATTAAAAGATAAAAAAGTAATTATAATCGTAACGATCGATAACATCATTAAAAAGCCAAACATCATACTTTCTAAAGTGATGGGCTGATCAAATAAGTAAAATAAAATAGTAGCCCCGCGGTGTGAAAACAAAGGATTTATGAGTAAGATGACAACACCAATAAAAATATAAAATTTAGCACCTTTTCGTATTTCTTTTCCACGATTATGGAAAAAATTTAATAGGATTACAGATACTAAGGCTGCAAGTAAAAAATAAGGGTGTATAAACAGCATGCTGATTAAAAATAATCCAATGTAATATAAAAAACATATAGCTGGGTGTAGACTATTAAACCCAAAGGAATTATTCATTCACAGTAGCCCCTAAATCTTTTCCAAGGTCTAGCGTATAAGCCCATTCAATTTTATCTCCGGGTTTTACTTCAGTAGTCCCTGCACCTTTTTTCATAAAAGCGCCATTAACACTGTACATCCATCCACTTTTCGGCCCTTTATCAAATTCATATAGATTCTGAATACCTTCGATGTAGGCTGTTGCACTGGTGCCTCTATATTCCATTTGGATTCGATTTTGTTTTGTCACTTTTTTCAGTACGTCCAGGACTGTATCACCCTCATTAATCGAAACCTTCGTTGCTTTCAAAATGACCCCTGTTTCAGCATCAGCTCTAATTGCAATGGTCGCCTCAGTTATTGGCGTATTTGGTTTTGATTCCTGCTCAACCTTTTGACTAGTGGTTGGCACATTGCTTGGATTGTTCGTTGCTACTTGTTTTGTCTGTTCTTTTTCTTGTGGTTTATCAGCCGTTTCATTTGCTTGTTTTGGTGTATCATTTTTAGGATTAGTCACAGCTTCCTGTTGTTTTTTTACTTGTGGTTCACTTTGTTGCTTTGTTACTACAGCTTCTTTCGTATCTGTTGGTTTTTGCGGCTCTTCCTTACCTGCAGCTTCATCCGTTGGTGAAGCTGCTTTTTCAGTTGTTGAATTCTGACTATTGTCTGTTTTACCCTCTACCTGGAGAAGATCTTCCTTAGATAGTTCCTGCTCGGTATTTTCACTATTGCTATTAGACTGACTGGCATTGTTTGCTCCACAGCCTACAAGAAACGCCGTTATTATTAACATCATAGCTAGTAATCTAATAATTTGCTTCATCCAAAAACCCCTCCATTTAAATAGCTAAAGGAGAACGAAAATACCGTTCTCCATTACCTATTTTATGACTCTTGATTCTGCCATCAATTAGCTTTTTCACTTAAGCGGACGGCAATCACTGCACCCATTTCTCGCGTTACATAATTTTTCGGTTTAAATTGACCACCTTCATAGCCCTTCATAAGATTATGATCGTAAAGGGCTTGAATTGCAGCCTGATTATATGGACTCAAACTTGCGATATCGTTATAGACCGCTGTCTTCGGTTCATTCTCGTTTGCCATTAAATCAAACGCTCGGGCAAGGATAACCGCAACCTGCTCTCTTGTAATTGGATCGTTCGGACTAAAAGTCGTATCGGATGTACCTCTCACGATTCCAAGCTCATTCGCCTTCATAACAACATTGTAATACCATTGTCCAGGCAAAACATCCTTAAATACAATGTTACTTTGTTCGGAAACTTCCCCTTCCAATAAATGAACTAGGATCGCTGTAAATTGTGCTCTTGTTAAATTTTGTTTTGGCGCAAAACGAAGTGGACTTTTCTCTACACCAACCATAACCCCTTTATCAAATACATCATAAATAGATTGATGGGCATAATCTGAGATTTGATCAACGTCAGCAAAATCAGGAATACTAGTTGCGACTTCCTTCTCAATCTCTTGATTTGCAAATTGATAAATGGACGGTAAGTTTTTACTATAATGATCTAGTGCCATCAAAGCTAACAATGCCTGCTCTGACGCAATTTGGTTTGACTTTTCATTCTTCAGATTTGCAAAGCCACCATCTTTTGACTGATATGAAAGTAAATTTTCGACTACATTACCGTTCGCTTTTGTAAATGATGGCCCTTGTGGATCGATACTAGCAGAAGCTAAGGCAATAATGACTTGTGAGGCACTTTCACTATTTTCTTTCCCATCTGCAATAAAGCCCCCACTAGCCTGTTGAACACTGCTTAACCAATTGACAGCTTTATCAATAGCAGTTTTTACTTCTGGCCGGATGTCTTTGTAGTTTACTAAACTGCTAATAGCCATCGCTGTAATGTCAACATCTGAAGCATCACCATTTACTAATGAAAATCCGCCATCTTTGTTTTGGTTTGTTAAAATATTAGCCAAGACTTTTTCTCGATTCCATTTCGCAGTGCTTGGAACTTGATAATTTCCACTATCTAAGGCAATCAGTGCGAAAATCAAACCATTCGTTCCTTGCATTGTCATTCGTTCATTGTTGTAGATTTTTTCGATTAAATCATAACCGCCAATATTCGTTGGGTCACCCCCAAGCGCTTTAACTGTTAACACATAGCGTTCGTAATCAGTGATTTTACGGAAATATCCGTTTGCTTCTTTTATCACCTTACTAATCTCATTTAATACAGCTTGGTTATCAGCTTTTCCAAGACGCGCCATACCAAAGTCTTCCCATTCAGACTGGGTTTTATCAGTTTGAAGGTGTTGAACTAGTTTTTCCAACTCAACCGTCATATCTAACTTATTTTGCTGTTTATTAGCAATTACTGCAAATTTCGTAAAGTGGTCTACTTGACCAGTTATCGTTCCAGTCTTGGCATCAATAACAGTCGGAATTGGAATCCATTGATTTTTCGCTTCGTCAAACCATGCCATTACAAGATGGTCTAAATCATCATCTTCAATTGGGATATTGATAGAAATATAGACTGGCTTCTCAAATTTCGTACCCTTTGGCAAAAATTGATAAACAGAAGACTTAAGATTTCCTTCTATATTTGTAGTAGAAGGAGCTAATTCTTCTATTTTGATTGTTTTTTGCTCTTTTAGTGCGTCTTTTGGAATGACGATTTTTGCTTCATCAACCTTAGGACTAGCAATTACTGTTTCTTCAGTTGGTACGACCGTCCTTTCGATCTTAACAGCATTTGCGTTAAGGGCCTCTTTTAATTTTTGTGCTTCTATAGATGACATTTTTTGTTCTTTATTTAAAACTGCATTTTGTTTTTGTGAATCTGATTTTATTTTTTCAAAAGATTCAAAGACTGCAACAGTAACTCCATCCGGCTTAGCAGTTGCTGCGCTGCCCCCCATAGCCGCTTTTTCTTTCGCCGCATCCTTATCCTCTGTTACATAAACCCATTCAAGTTGGTCTCCATTGCTTAATTTGTATGATCCAGCACCACCACTTGGAAAATAACCATTAACCGAATACTTCCAACCACTTGTTGGACCATGGTCAAATTCGGCTAATCCGTCAATTGCGATTACATATCCTGATGATCCAGAGCCACTTGTTTCAACCCTACCTCCCAGTTCATCCACTAAAGCACTTAATGCAGTTGCACCTTCATTAACTTCCAATGTTTTTGAAGATAGAATAGTTGATTCATGAGTTCTAACTGAAATTGTAATCGATTGTTTCTTATTTTCTCCGGGAGTAGTAGAGCCACCTTGATTATTATCGTTTCCACCTGTTTCATCTATAACTAATGGTGGTAAATTCGATAAGTCATAAATCGAGCCTTTTCCTTCTAAAAATCGCTCATATGAAACAAGCGCAAGTAAACTCTGACCCGTAGGAACTAACTCTGAGTTTCTGTCTTTGAGATTTAAGAAGCCGCCATCTTTATTTTGAAATGATAGTAAGGCATCGAATATATCTTTATTTTCATTTATAAACCCTGCTTCTTCAGGATTTATACCAAGTGTAGATAAGGCGATAATGACCTGTGCGATACTCTGACTATTTTCTTCTCCCTTAATTGACAAAAACCCACCGCTAGGTTGCTGTGAATGTCTTAGCCAAGCCATTGCTTTATCAATGGCGAGTTTTACTTTTGGTTGATCTTGATACTTAACTAAGCTGCTTAGGGTCATTGCTGTCATATCTACGTCAGATGTAGAATTGTCTAATGACCAACCACCACTGCTTAATTGATTATCTAAAATGTATTGAATTAATTTTTCTCTTGTCCATTTTGCAGTTTCTGGAATACTATAGTTCTTGCTATCAAGTGCAAGTAATCCATAAACTACCCCATTCAACCCTTGCATAGTTAAATTGCCATGGTTATAGATTTTTTCTATTAAATTAATTTCATTAAAATTCGATGGGTCTTTGTCTACAATAATTAAGCCAATGACAGACTTTTCAAGGTCCGTGACCTTAGTAAAATTACCGCTATTTGCTCCGACACTCTTTTCAAGACTAGCAATATATGCTTTAGGAATCACTTTTCCTATTTGTCTTAAAGCAAGTGCTCCCTCAAATGTCGGAGGCTCGTCATTGTTTTGAATCCATTGGACCGCTTTTTCTACAGGAGTTCCTTCAGGAAATTGCTCATCTGGTTTTTCAGGCGTAGTCCCTCCATCTGGTGGATTATTGCTTATTGGTATCCCTGCAATTGTGTATTTACCGCCAGGTAGTATTTCATCTGACTCCTCTGCCCAAGACTTATATATGAAGGTCAGAGCATCACCCGCTTTTGGTTTATAAGCTCCTGCTCCTACCGATGCTTCCTCACCGTTAACATAAAAAGCCCAATAAAAGGTTCCTTTAGCGGCAAGACCATTAATTGAAGTGAGCATTGGACCCCAGTCTGTTTCCTCTATCTCTATTGTTTCAGATTCTTGTAGCAATGATAAGGCAGTTGATTCAGATGTCAACCCTACTATTTTTATTGTTTCCTCGGTTGTAAATGTTTTTGAATCGTCTTCCCATGATATATACCTATATGAAAGAGTATCATCAACTTTTGGTATATATGTGCCTGCTCCTTCTGATGCCTCTTCACCATTAACGTAAAAAGCCCAATAGTATGTACCTTCAGCGGCAAGCCCATTAATTGAAGTAATCATTGGGCCCCAGTCTGTTTCATCAATTTCAACTTTTTCTGCCGCATCAATGAGCGTTAAAGCCGTTATCTTGTCAACTGTATCTTGTATCGTTTCTGCAGAAACTCCAACATTAACCCCAGCCAACAACTGCGCCATCAACACAACTATCAAAACTGTCATTCTCAAAAACTTCTTCATGCTTCTCCTCCTGTCTTTTTATCCAACAAAAAACCACCTCGCCCTAATTGGGAAGGTGGTTGCTGGTAACAAAAATATAATCAAAAACACATTTTTATTCGCTCACTACACCTCCCTATTCCTCGTAGGGGTATTGGGTGTTCTCGATTAGGTAGGTCTCCTGACTCATGCCTCAAACGAATCTCATAGCCTTCCCATTTCTTAACAGTGGCTTTACTAGAATGTGAGATTCTTAGCATTTACAGTGGCGGGACCGTATCGGATTTTCACCGAACTTCCCTATTAAGCAACTAATTTGCGCCTAATCAAAACTTTTTTAATTATTAAAAATCATATTACACCTATTTATGCGAATTGTCTATCATTCAATCGACAACTTTTGTCTGAATTTTTAATTCGGCTAGACCATTACTATCAAAAAATGTACTATTATTAATGAATGCATACTGGAGGGTTCATTATGGAGCAGCTAAGCCAACAAAGATATGACGACTTAAAATTAGGAGAACGCGGCGCATATATTAGTATTTTCGCTTATATTATTTTAGCTGTATTGAAGTTGTTCATAGGATTTATGACAAACTCAGAAGCCTTGAAAGCAGACGGATTTAATAATAGTACCGATATCATCTCCTCCGTCGCTGTTTTAATCGGATTAAAAATATCTCAAAAACCAGCAGACAAAGACCATCTATATGGACATTGGAAATCCGAGAATGTTGCCTCCATGGTTGCTTCCTTTATTATGATGGCAGTCGGTCTTCAAGTATTATTTGCTGCCATTACATCTGCCTTTGGGGGAAAGGAAGAACCCCCGGATATCATCTCTGCTTGGACTGGAATTTTCTGTGCTGCCATTATGTTTATCGTTTATTTTTACAATAGGAAGTTGGCAAAGAAAATCAATAGTCAAGCGGTTATGGCTGCCGCGAAGGATAATTTATCAGATGCCTGGGTGAGTATTGGTGCAGCTGTTGGTATTATCGGCTCTCAATTTAACCTTCCTTGGTTGGACCCAGTTGCAGCTATCGTTGTTGGTTTCCTTATTTGTAAAACGGCTTGGGATATTTTCTGTACGGCATCCCATAGCTTAACAGATGGCTTTGACGAAAAGCTGATTGAAGACTATAAAGACACGATTGTACATGTTTTAGGCGTAAAGGATGTAAAGGAGATTAGAGCAAGGAATTACGGTAATAATACCGTTGTTGATATTGTCATCCTAGTAGACTCTAATCTGCCGCTAAAAAAAGCCCATGATATTTCTACAGCAGTAGAAAACATTTTAATGGTGGAACATGATGTATTTAATGTGCATGTTCATGTGGAGCCGATTTGATTAGCTTATTTCGATAATAAATTGCTGGTCTTTACTATCCGCTCCGTTATAAACACGTTCGTTAAAAATAATTTCATCATCATTCATGAATAAAACTGTTGAGCTTCTTGTGCCATAGCCTTCGCTTTTAATAAAAATGGATGATAGCAACCGCTCCAATTCGATGGTTACACCTGTTTTAGGCAGTCTGTCGTCTGGAGCAACATCATTATTTTGGAGAATTTTGAAAAGTGATTCAATCATTGCATCATCTTTTTGAGTCAAAATGTTGAATAGGCTTTCTTTACCATGTACAACCTTGGGCCATTCAGTATTAAGCAGATGATTGCTGACACCATGAATGCCTGGCTCTATTTTCATGGATTTTTTTGTAATGTTTGAAAAGTAGTAAAGCTCATCAGGGCTCCCAACTAACAGATTATAGCCAGGATACAATTCGGAGTTTTCCTCCATTACCTTCATATAATTTTCTGGCATCTTACTACTTTTTAAATAGTTTAATATAAGCTCTCCACGTGAAAGTTTTCCGTCGGTAACCTCTTTAGGATCACGATAGTTCGTAACGGCTGCAAATCGGCCGTTTTTTGTTACCCCCATCCATGTTCCCATTTTTTCTAAATCCCGGCCTGCCAATATTTCAGGATGATCCTCCCAAAAATGAGCAGGTGCCGTCTTTCTTCTGTAAAATTCATCGCGATTGGCTGCAACAATCAACTTGTATGTTGGATGGACATTATAGGCGAATAAAATTAAACACATGATTTAACACAACCTTCATATTTACTTTGTCAATTTTATCATTTTGAACGATCAATCACTAATTAATTGTTCTTCTTAAGTTCTTTATAATTTACTTATTTAGTGTCGTAGATAGCAAGTGTATTGAAAATAATGAGCTGAAAAATAGACTAGGTGAAGTTGCTATCGATATACTAAAAAGAAAAGGAGGTTTTCATGAATGTTAATTGAAATGTGGACCGATTTTGCTTGACCATTTTGCTACATTGGTAAAAAGCGTCTGGAGGACGCTCTTCAGAAGATCGATCATCCTGTTAAGGTAGAATACCGTAGTTTTGAGCTAGACCCTACGATGGAACGTGAAGTTGACCAAAATATGTATGAAAAACTGGCTGAAAAGTATGGAATGAGCTTAGAACAAGCAAAATCAAATTGCCGAAATATCGAACGAATGGCGGCAGAGATTGGCTTGGACTATCAATTCGATACACTCATTTTAACAAATACATTTGATGCACACCGACTCACAATGCTTGCTAAATCGCATGGATTAATGCAGGATATGACAGAACGAATTTTGCGTGCTTATTTTTCAGAATCAAAGCATATTGGTGACCATGCCACTTTAACTGAGTTAGCGGTGGAAGTTGGGTTAAATCATGATGAAGTTGCAGCAATGCTTGCTAGTGATGATAGGAGCGATGAAGTTCGGGCTGATCAACAAGAAGCTGTCACGCTTGGAATTAGAAGCGTTCCGTTCTTCCTAATCAATAGAAAATATTCGCTGACAGGGGCCCAACCGACAGATGTATTCGTGCAAGCCCTTCAACAGGTCTATTCGCAGGATGGACCATATAAGATAGATGCAAGTGAAGATTCGAATGTTAACACGGATAAAGCTGTAGCTACCGGTTCGGATGAAAGCTTGGTATGCGACGAAAACGGTTGTGAAATACCGAAGAAATAGCTTACCGATTTTCCGGGCTTCAACCTGTTGGTGAAGCCCGTTTCCAAATTATCATACAAACTAATCCTCTTCTACATCGGCACTTTTCCTCCGCTTAATTGCCATAAATACCGTTACAAAAACAATTAGCCCAACAGCAAGTAATACCAACGTAACAACATTCAAAACATTTAACACTTTAGCCTGCAAGTATATTTCATTATTTTGTCCAGGCAAAAGATCCCACTCAAAAGTTTTGATATCATCAGTTTCCCCATCAATCACCCTACTGGCATTATGCCCCTCTACATCAAAAGGAAGTGTCAATAATATCCGCAAATCCATTTTATCTAAAAACATCTGAAACAAAGCATTATTACCTTTAGCAAAACTCATTAAATCAACATTAGTTTCTATAGTATAAATATTAAAAAAGAAGCCTTTGTCAACAGTAAAATTTAAATGATCCTTCGAAGAATTAACGGATGATATGTATGTAATTAACTCTCCGCCAATCCCTTCAGAGATTTTATTAACATGCTTTTTCGCTTCAACACCAAAATATCCGTTATCTTTAAAATTGGAAACTATGAATCCATCCTTTTGAGCAATTTCTCTAAATTTCTCAAGGGGATTGTTTTTATCATTAAAAGTGGATAATAAATCGGAATCGATCGCTAACCGATAATTTAATTCACCGCTGCCATCTTTATTTACTGTGACATGAAATACACCACTCACACACCCCGTTAGGAAAAAGAGTATGATGACACCTACTACTATTAGCTTGATCCTCATTTTTCATCACCTTCTACTTATTCACTTTTTGCCCTAATAAACCATATTCAAGCTGTTTCAAAAAATAATCCTTCCTTTAAAATAAAGGAGCTACTGAACACCCAGCAGCTCCCCCAAAAAACACTATATATACTTCCGATGCATTGCCTTTCCATCATAGGTAAATAATGCACCTTTACTCTCAACAATCGTTTCCATATGGACAGGGCGTCCCCATAGCTGATAAATGTACGGCATTACTTTTTCCAGATATTTAATATCAAGTTCAATTCCTTCGTACCAATGCTTCAGATACAATTCCCCGTTTTTTAAATAATCACCGTCATTTACGGTAATATACGGAAACCCGCCATTTACACGCATATTTACTAGTTGATCACGGACGCTCTCCCATTCTTTATCAATAATTTTATAGTCTTTCCCTTGTTTTTGGAACAAATACATATCCTCACGGTAAACTAAGTCTTTTGTTAGATAGTTACGAATAAACGAAATATCCGATTCGACTTCTCGAACCTCGAATAATTTTTCACGTCCTGAACCAGATTCCACACCGAGCTTTTTCATTTCATCTGTCGGGTTATTGTAACGCTCCTCAATGTCTTCGAATATTTTCAAACCGAGGTAATACGGATTAATTGATGTCCTGGAAGGCTGAACAACACCTGCATTCAGTTTCGCAAATTCAATTGCTTCATCCGAAGTAAGTTCCAATTCCCGGATAATGCGGGCATGCCAGTAGGATGCCCAGCCTTCGTTCATGATTTTCGTTTCCAACTGTGGCCAGAAATACAACATTTCCTCACGCATCATCGTTAAAATATCCCTTTGCCATTCATCTAGTTCGCGGCTATATTCTTGAATAAATAAGAGGATATCTTTTTCAGGCTGCGGTGGAAATCTTTTTCTTTTCTTTTTGGGCTGATCTTTTTTTACATTCCGATCATCCATCCGCCACAAATCATCATATGGTGTGACATTGGTCTGTTCATCCTCTTCTTCATCAACAAATATATCCTCAATCGACCAAGAAAGCTGTGGTCTTAATATTGAAGGATCAATATGCTCTTGAATCGCAAGCACCGCATCTAAAAATTTCTCAACCTCAAGCTTCCCATGATCATGTTCATATTTCTTAATTCGATCAGCTGTTGCCGCCATGCTTTCAACCATATCCCGCTTCGTATTACTAAAGCGAACATTGTTTTTGAAAAAATCACAATGTGCTAAAACATGAGCAACGATTAATTTATTTTGAATTAAACTGTTAGTATTGAGCAAAAAAGCATAACATGGGTTGGAGTTAATAACGAGTTCATATATTTTACTTAATCCTAAGTCATAATGAAGCTTCATTTTATGAAATTGCTTTCCGAAGCTCCAATGCGAAAATCGTGTTGGCATACCGTAAGAACCGAATGTATATATAATATCGGCAGGACATATTTCATAACGCATTGGATAAAAGTCTAGACCAAAGCCTTTCGCAATTTCGGTAATTTCCTCTATAGCATATTGTAATGCTTGATGTTCATTTCTCGCCATTTTCATCTCCCCTTTTAGTCAAGCTGTTTTACTCTGTATGTTCAAAAAACTTGAAAACAACTTCTCTTTATGTAAATTTATGTGTTATACCTAGTTTTAATGAAAAAGATTAGCAAGAAAAAAACAGGTGTAATAAAAACTCACCTGCGATTAGCATTATTCATTCTTTAATTTATCCTTTAAAGCAAAACCAACAAGCCAAATAAATAGCGGCACACAAATTGCAATAGATAGGGAAATGCCGATCCATTCGTGTTCAATAAATCGCATTGCCCGTGCATGGTCAAAAACGATCCAATAGCCGAATCCACCAAACAAAAGCCCGACCGGGATTATTAGCGGACGATAGCTTTTAAGTCCAAAGACTTTTTGTAGGGAAATCGAAGCACAATATAGACTCATCATACTTTGTGTTAAAAGTGATACTGCGAAAAATGCAACCATAATCATTTCATATCGATGTATGTAAACTCCAATTTGTGCACTTCTCGCCATCTGCATACAAGAAACAATATATTCTCCGGCCACACGTGCTGACAGTACACCCGTTTCAACAATTGGCCACATTAATATAAATCCTGCTCCATATAAAACACCGGCCAGATTTGACCGTTTCCATACCTTGATTTGCTTAACATTTGGCAAGATCAGCGCAATCATCATAAACACCATTGTCCAGTCAGCAAATAAATGGCGCCCCGCCCATGCTGTATTTACTACACCTGATTCGAAAATTGGCAAAAGCTCGCGTATATCAAACTTCGCTATCGATCCAAGCAGCAATAATATATTTAAGCTTAGGACTGAAAAAACACCAACTAGTGCCATTCTTGCAATGACCTCTATGCCAAAATATATTGCATAACACCCGACTACCATCGCAACAATAATAAATACCATTGTATGTGCATCAGGCAAAAAGTAGTCTTTTAAATGGTAGACAAATGTTGCCATAATGGGTCCCATTGAACAAAGAAAATAAATAAAAAAGATAATCGCCAACAACTTTCCAAACCAAGCTCCAATCATCTTTTTACCTTGTTCAATTAGGTCTCCCTTTGGCATCCGCTGTATAACCAAAACAACGAAAACTATAAAAGCGGCAGCGACCATATTCGCAATAATGGTTGAAAGCCAAATATCCCGCCCAACTTCACGTGCCATACTTCCCTGTGTTAGACCAATCGCTTTTGCATAAACCATGTTAATGATTAATCCCATTAACATTCCATTTGTAATTTGAACTCTCATCGCTCATCCCTCATCATTTTCCGGAACGGGTTGGACTGTATAATAAAACTCCACCTTTTACCTTTGCGTCGACATTTACTGTAAACTCCACATCTGAAAAAGTTGAATTCCATGACTTTTTAATGGTTTTCCACTCACTGGGAAACTTATTATTAAATCTTTGACCCAATTCTAGAAAATCCGATTTATACTCTTTTTGAGCTTTTGTTAGTAATTTTTCGATATTCCCCTTAACGGTTCTCTCTAGTTCTTTTTCTATCGTTCTTACATCTTCCTCATCTTCAATGGTAAAAGGACAACCTGCTTCGACAACATTCACAAATGCTTTAAAATTAACAGTAAAAGAAGGCTTCCCATTTTTATACGCTGGAGTCACATCGAATCTATCATGAACAATTTCCGCTGTTAGTACATCCTCTGGATTTTTCGGACATGATAGTACAACTATTTGCGATCTTACCTTTTCAATAAATAATACAGCTGCTTTAGAATCATCCCTGTCCAAAATACCAACAAGTTTGTCTCCCTTAAATACACCGGCTCCTTCTAACTCAACTTGTTTATAGGCCCCTGCTTGACCTACTTTTTTATTAGAAACCCCGCGTTCAATCAAACGAACTCTTGCAATAACCGGCTGGGTTGTTTCACTTAAGTAGGCCGATTGGACGTCAAGTAATTCCGTCCTTGGGGATGCCCCTGAAATATCTGTGTAACGATAAAGCTTGTCAAGTGCTTCCCCGGGAATAACCTCCAACCCAGTCACAGTAGAAATTACGTCTTTTGCCTTATTCGGTGTTATGGCTACCCAAGTCCGCATACGCAGCTCGGGATTTCTTGTAAAAAAATCAATAACATCCTTAATTCCTTCCCTTGCTACATCTTCATTTATTACGATGATATAGTTATGGGCCCAAAACACCCTCCGTGTTGAAAATGATGCCAAATGCCGAATTGCTTCAAATAATGTTTCACCTTGGGAAGATGCGGACCAAATTGGATCACCTGTACCACCAGAAGGTGCTCCCGTTTGTCCCCTTGAATCTGCAGGGCGGGCAACTTCTATCGTTACTTCATACCCTTTATCTTCAGAATTTCCCTCTGTAGGGTTCTCAATTTTATCAATGCCTACGGCCATAACTATTGCCAAATCATTAATTTCTCTTTTCCCACTGCAACCTGAAAGGATAATGATCAGAATAACAAATGATAAGTAGATCGGCTTTGTCATTCATTTTTCTCTCCTTTCAGTTTTTTTGGTTTTCTAAAGCCTTTCTTAGATTCTTGAACGTCTTTATCAGCCTTATCAGCCTTATCATCCGTTTTTTCGTTCTTTTTACCTGGTTGAATTTCCGGTGGCTGCGGTATTTGGTTCTCTTTTACCCGGTCTTCCTGCCCTTCAGCTAGTTCAGGTTGACTTATCATTTTCCACCATGGGAAACGGATGAGTGCATCTTTTTGATCTGATGGTTTAAAGGGCGTGGCAGGTGCTAAATAAGGTTCACCAAAGGAACGAATGGAAATGGCATGGATGGCCAGTAGGGAAAAGCAAGCAGCAAATCCTAACAACCCCATCGTTCCTGACGCAATTAGCAGTGGAAATCGGATAAGCCGAATGGAAAAGGATGCCGCATAGTTTGGAATTGCAAATGAGGCAATACCAGTCAACGCTACAACAATGACCATAAAAGGTGACACTAGTCCTGCTTGAACAGCAGCCTGTCCTATAATTAATGATCCAACGATACTTACAGCCTGCCCAACTGGCTTAGGCATTCGTAAACCAGCTTCGCGCATGAGTTCGAAAGCCGTTTCCATAATAAGGGCCTCTAACAATACTGGATATGGTACAATCTCACGACCAGAAGCAATTGTTAACGCCAACGAAGTAGGAATCATCTCTTGATGGAAGCTTGCCAACATAACATAGAACGATGGCAAAGTTAGGCTTATCAGAAAAGCAATGTAGCGAACTATTCTATAAAAAGTAGCTGTATAGTATCTGGAATAATAATCATCACTTGCCTGTAAGAATTGCCAAAAGTAGGTCGGTGCAACCAACACAAATGGTGAATTATCAACAAAGATGGCAACTCTGCCCTCAAGAATAGATGCTGCTACCTTATCAGGTCGTTCTGTGCTTTGAATCGTTGGGAATGGTGAGAGCGGTGCGTCCTCAATCAATTCTTCTATATAGCCACTTTCTAAAACTGAATCAATTTTTATCTTTTGCAGTCTGCTCCTTATCTCTTTTAATACTTCCTCTTTTACAGTACCTTTCAAATAAGCGATATTTATATCTGTTTTAGTTTTTGTTCCGATTTTCATTGCCTCTATTCTGAATAACGGGTCACGTATACGGCGACGAACTAAAGCCGTATTCGAACGGACGTTTTCAGTAAACCCATCACGTGGTCCTCTAACAACCTGTTCTGCGACAGGTTCATCTACGGAGCGCGTATTCCAACCTCTTGTTGAAACAGTAAAAGCTTCTTTACTACCATTTATAAAAAAAACGGTATTACCGCTTAAGATTTCATCAATAGCCTCTTCTAGCTTTGTTAAAGGCTTTGTTGAAGGATGTAGAATCAAATTTTCAATCATTTTTTTTGTAATATCATCTTTAATAGGACCAACTTCACTATTTACAATTAATTCTGAGGTTTTGAAAAACATCACTTCTATAACGTTTTGAATTTCTTGTGTATTGACAAGACCATCCGTATAAAAACAGACCATCCGAATATCAGTATGTGCATGAAAAATGAATTCCCTTTTTGCGAGATCGACACTGTCTTCTAGAATGTCTTTAATAATCTTTACATTCTCATCTATATTTTCTGCAAATTGTTGCTGGAGTTTTTCTTTAATTGAATTGTTGTCCATATAAGTACCCCTTCACACGGCATGCCTATTATTTTCTTTCCTTTTCGACAAGGTTTTATTCAATTTTTGGTTAAATCTAGTACGGGACGGAAAAAATAGTGAGTGAAATTCCGAATAATTTTTTTATGAAAGGGCGTTATTAGTGTGGATTTGTATCATTCTTGGATATATGTAAATGTTTTAAATACAACCCCGTTTTTGTGGACAGTGGTAATTGCAGTATTTACCTTTAATTTTTTAGGCCCTTTGCTAATTTGGTTTGTGATGAATAGTAAAAGTATTCCAATATTAAATACGTTCACTCAGAAAAAAGAAAAAGAGCCTACTGGTTAACAGGTGGACTCTGGTTCTTCATCTTTAGTTGGCATACCTAAATATTCTTCAATTTTGTTCTCAATTTGCTCTTGGGTTGGTTCTATGCCTGCAAATGGGAATGTCAATTCTCTAACGAACTGTCCTTTTTTAGTTACATGTATTGCCACTGTTTTGGCAATTTGGCTATATTCAACATGAAAAACGTAGCCTTCTCGTTCAATCGCACCCATGAAATTACCACCTTTATTGATTCATTGTCCTGTCGATTATTTTAACCATAATGAATTATTTATATTTCTTATTTGATTAGTTTTGTATTCCCATGTCAACATTTACTGAAATCGTCGGAGTGTAAAACTTTTTTTTTATCATAAACTATATTCAATTCTTCGAAAGGGGAATGTGAATATGAGTGCTGTGGATTATGACAAAGCATTGTTTTATATGAATAGGGGAGAATGGGATAATTTACTGATATTAATGGTGCGTACAAAGGATGATTTTTTATCAAAAAAGATTGAACAATTCCTCCATGCCTGTAATTTCAGTCGAGATTATTCAGTCATCGAGAATAAAGCGTATCATCTTCTTACGTATGTGGACCATGCCTTATCATCTGTTCCGTCTTCCGCTTCCGTTTATGGCTAATTGTTAGTATGATTAAATAAATTTTAATATATACGAGTAAAATTAAGGAAGGTGTCATTTCTGACAGCCTTCCTTTTTGGAAAACATAGTACCTGAGGTGAAAGAAAATGGACATTAGACCAACTGAAGATGATATTCAACTGCAAGATACGTTAAATAATTTAAATGGAAAATTAATTCACATTACAAAGGAGCTGAATCGTGATACGGATGAAACAACGATGACTCTATCTAGGGCTAACCTGCATGAACGGCCTCCCACAATTGACGGTTATGTATCGCCTTACGTTTTACAGATACATGGAAAAGGAAGAATCGGTACATCGTCCGCCCAATACGAACAAATACCCTATGAGATATACGAAATTCCTTTAACGAATAAACTCCATACTCATGTACAGCCAAACCATATATCGATCAAAACGGAGGACGGCACATATACGATTACGTACCATTAAAAACCGCAGTATGGGGACAGGCACCAAAGCAATAAAGCCCACAATGTGGGCTTTTTGTTAATTAAGCAATTGATCAATTTTATTCATTAGATCTGTGCTGATTTCATCTAATTTTGCGATACTGTTGTCAAGTGAGTTGCCTCTAACACCAAAATAGAATTTCACTTTTGGTTCGGTGCCGGATGGACGTAAGCAGAACCAAGAACCGTCTTCAAGAATGTATTTTAGTACATTTGATTTTGGCAAATCGATTTTTTCAGCCTTCCCGGACTTTTCATTTGCCACACTCTTTTTCTCGCTTGTTAAATAATCCTCAATTTGAACAACCTGTAAATGGCCCATTTCGGCTGGCGGATTCTTGCGGAATGTCGTTAATATTTCTTGAATTTTCTCGGCCCCTTCTTTTCCTTTTAACGTCAATGATTTTAATCCTTCACGGTAAAAACCATACTTGGCATACAGATCAAGAAGAGCATCATATAATGTCATGCCTTGTTTTTTATAGTATGCAGCAACTTCTACTGCCAATATTGCTGCTTGAACAGCATCCTTATCCCTTGCAAAATCACCGATTAAATAGCCATAGCTTTCTTCGTAGCCAAATTGGAATATGTATTCTCCGCTTTGTTCATATTCTTTAATTTTTTCACCGATGAATTTAAATCCGGTTAACGTATCAATTGTATCCAAACCAAAATCTTCTGCAATCGCACGACCGAATTCAGACGTTACGATCGTTTTCAAGACTACACCGTTGGAAGGTAAGATACCCTTTGTTTTCTTCGCTGATAACAAATAATGAAGAAGGATTCCTCCAGTTTGATTTCCCGTTAAAATCTCATAATCACCAGAGCCGTTTCTCACTGCAATTCCAAGGCGGTCGGCATCCGGGTCGGTTCCAATTAACAAATCAGCATCAACCTTCATACCTTCTTTAATCGCTAATTCAAAGGCCGCATGCTCTTCCGGATTTGGAGATTTCACAGTTGAAAAATTAGGGTCGGGGAGCTCCTGCTCTTTCACAATTGTCACATTTTTAAAGCCTAATGCTTCCAGTCCCGCACGCACAGGTTTGTTGGCAGTACCATGTAAAGGTGTAAAGACAACCTTGACATTATTTTCTTCAAACAATTGTGGATTAAGGGAAATGGTCTTCACTTGCTCAATATAAGCTTTATCGATATTTTCACCAATGATATGTAACAGACCTTTCGCCTTTAAATCTTCTTCCCTTGCCACTTCAATCGTTAATTCATTTTCAACTTCATTGACTTTTTCGATCACTCTATCAGCAGCAGCCGGTGGTAATTGACATCCATCGTTTCCGTACACTTTAAAACCGTTATATTCTGGCGGGTTATGGCTAGCCGTAATGACGATTCCGGAATAAGCATGTAAGTATCGCACTGCAAATGAGAGCTCCGGAGTCGGTCTTAATTCATCGAAAATATAGGTTTGAATACCGTGGAAACCTAAAGTTTTGGCAGCCTCCATCGCAAATTCAGGTGATTTATGGCGACAGTCATATGCAATCACCACTCCTCGGGCTTTCGCTTCCTCACCATTTGCTTCTATGTATCTTGCCAGTCCCTCTGCAGCTTTTCGAATTGTATACACATTCATCCGATTTGTACCAGGTCCCATCTCCCCGCGCATTCCACCGGTTCCAAATTCTAAATTTTTATAAAAGCTATCCTCTAGCCATTTTTCATCGTCTTTTTTATCTTGTAAAATTAGTTTTAGCTCCTCTTCTAAATTTTCATAGGTAGCCCATCGTTCATACTGCTCTTTCCAGTTCATTCAACTTCCTCCCATTTTTTACTTTACCTCTCCTAATAGTATTTATATTTTCTCACTTCATTCTCCTTTTAATTTCTTTATTTTTAACAATAAATTCACAAGGAATTTTTTAGGTGGTATACTTAGGTCTTAAATAAGCGGTATGTTCTGAATATTTTTACTGCAGGAGGACTAACTAAATTGAACTGGAGATCACCATATATATTACTAGTCATTGCAGCCTTATTATGGGGCGGTAACTTTGTGATTGGAAGAGGATTTGCTGCCACAATGCCGCCCTTTACATTAGCTTTTATCCGCTGGGTAGTCGCTTTTTTATTCTTTTTGCCCTTCGCCAAAAACGAGCTCGTGGCGAACATTCCTTTATGGAAAAGGGAATGGAAAACATTGTTTTGGATGTCACTAACAGGAATCGTTGGGTTCAACACGCTTTTGTATATTGCCGTCCACTATACAACATCTATTAATGCAGCTCTTATTAACGCGCCAACACCAGCCTTAATCGGACTCTTGTCATTTTTATTTTTAAAAGAAAAAGTCTATACAAGACATATGATCGGGATTGTTTTTTCAATTATTGGTGTAACTTGGATTGTTAGCCGTGGTTCACTTGAAGCGCTTCTATCCTTCTCCATTAATAAAGGAGAGCTTTGGATGCTTGTTGCGATTACTTCCTGGTCCATTTATTCAGTCATCGTTAAGAAAAATACAGGCAGGCTACCGGCTGCTGGTTCGTTCCTAGTTACAATTATCATCGGCATGATAATTCTGGCACCATTTGCTGTATATGAATGGATCGTAGATAAACCAATGACGATAACCTTTACCTCCATTTTAGGATTTCTATATATTGGGATTTTTGCTTCCATTGGTGCATTTTTAAGCTGGAATAAAGCGGTGGCTGATCTTGGTCCAGGGAAGGCTGCCCCATTTTTAAACCTAATCCCTGTTTTTGCATCTATATTTGCAATTTCATTTATCGGAGAAACACTTACATCCGCCCAATTAATTGGCGGTGCGATAACGATATTCGGAGTTTTAATTACAACAGGTATATTTATTAGAAAAACACCTATCACAGCTATTCAAAATCAAGCCAAAAGTGGGGGTTAAAACAAGCCCCACTTTTTCTTTTTAACCTTTTGTTTTCCTTCGATTAACGATTTTAATCTGGCTGGGTAATTTGTAATAATCCCGCTAACCCCATAATCAATCATTCTTTTCATACATTCTTCCGAATTACATGTCCAGGCGAACACCTTTAATCCATTTTCAATTGCTTTCCGGACATCATCGGCTCGAAGCGCTCTCTGGTCAGGGTGTAATGACTCCACCGGAAGTCCGAACAGTTTTGCAAAACCTACATGATCCACTACATTCTCAAAATATAACAAGCCGATTTTAATATTTCCGTTTTGTTTTTTTAAGCGATACAAGCACTGATGGTCAAAAGAAGAGACAATTACTTGATCAATTCGGTCATATCGCTGCAGTAAATCTAACAGTTTTTCTTCAATTCCCACATAGAAGGAGGGAATGTTTTTTATTTCAATATTGATTACTATCTCTTTCGGTACAAGATCGAGAACTTCCTCTAAAAGTGGTATTTTCTCACCTTTATATTTATTTGAAAACCAGCTGCCTGCATCATATTTTTTTAGCTCTGCCGTTGTCATTTCACCAATGATCCCTTCGCCGTTTGTAGTCCTTTTAATATTTTCATCGTGGATAACGGCTAAATGTCCATCTTTTGTTAAATGAATATCCAATTCAATGCCTTCGCATCCCTGCTCTAAACCTAATTGAAAGGCAGCCAATGTATTTTCCGGTGCCTCCCCCGATGCTCCGCGATGTGCAATAATTAATGGCCTGATTTTTTCCATTGAAATGATCCTTCCCTTCATTTTAATTTATGCCTAATACACTAAACAAAGTAACAATTTTTCATTGTTTTTCATTGATAATCATGGTATAGTGTCATTAAATCAAATTAAACATAGTATATTGATAGGAATTATGTATTTTTATTCGATTTAGGGAGAGTGTACCATATGGGACGTGAATTTATTAAGTTATTTGATGAATGGGCAGAAAGCTATGACAATACAGTAGTAGGTCATGATGAAGAATATAAAGAAGTATTTGAAGGCTACGATGAAATTTTAGAAGAGGTTGCTTCTAAAGTGAACGGAACGGTCATTGAATTTGGTGTTGGGACAGGCAACCTGTCTAAAAAACTGCTTGAAAAAGGCCATAATGTAATAGGTATCGAGCCATCTAAAGAAATGCGAGCAATGGCAAAGCAAAAAGTGCCAACTCTTTCCCTGCTTGACGGCGATTTTTTAAACTTACCAGAATTAAATATTAAAATTGATGCAATTGTAAGTACTTGGGCTTTCCACCACCTTACTGATGAAGAAAAAAACGTAGCGATTGGAAAGTACAGCCACTTACTTGAAAAAGGTGGAAAAGTTGTATTTGCAGATACTGTATATGAAAATTCAGATGCAAAACATGCTATAATAGAGGACGCGGAACAAAAAGGCTACAAGAATTTGGTTGATGACTTAAATCGCGAATATTATACAATGCAAGATGTACTCCGTGAACAATTTACCGAGCACGGTTTCTATGTAACTTTCAAACAATTAAACAAATTCGTTTGGTTAATAGAGGCCGAAAAACAATAAGTTGGAGGTCTGTTTTAGATGCAAAAAATGAATGTGGAAAGCTTTAATCTTGATCACACAAAAGTGAAAGCACCCTATGTACGATTAGTCGGAACAACCGAAGGTGTTAATGGCGATAAAGTATACAAATACGATATTCGTTTTTGCCAGCCTAATAAAGAGCATATGGAGATGCCTTCTCTTCACTCTTTGGAGCATATGATGGCTGAATTTATTCGTAATCACTTGGACTGTGTTCTAGATATTGGACCAATGGGATGCCAAACTGGTTTTTATCTTCAAGTGATCAACCATTCAAATTATGAAGAAATCCTAGATGTATTAGAAAAAACATTAAATGATGTTTTAACGGCAACAGAGGTGCCTGCTTGCAATGAAATCCAATGTGGATGGGCTGCGAGCCACAGCTTAGAAGGTGCGAAGGAAGTTGCTAAAAACATGCTTGCCCATAAAGAGGAATGGACAGAAGTGTTCGCGTAAAATATCCTTTAAAGGCGTTGCCGTATATAGGCAACGCCAAAAAACTTCATCAAAACCAACTATTCATCTCGGAAAACACTATAATTGTAAGGTGCATTCAACTTAAATTCTTGAGGTGCTATAAATGAAATATTATAAACATGTGCATGAACTAATAGGGAATACACCTTTAGTTGAAATAACACAATTTGAACTACCTGAAGGTGTCCGCCTTTTTGCAAAGCTTGAATATTTAAATCCAGGCGGAAGCGTTAAAGATCGTCTTGGTAAAAAGCTGTTGCAAACAGCCCTTGAAAAAGGCTATATTGCTGCTGGCGGTACGATTATTGAACCTACCGCGGGTAATACCGGAATTGGACTTGCCCTAGCAGCTGTTGGTACAGGGATTAACGTTATGTTTGTCGTTCCAGAGAAATTCAGCGTTGAAAAGCAGGAGCTCATGCGTGCTCTAGGAGCTACTGTAGTCAACACGCCAACAAAGGATGGGATGACAGGAGCCATCGCTAAAACAAAGGAACTTTTAAATGAAATCCCCAATTCTTATTGCCCCCAGCAATTTGAAAATCCGGCTAATCCGGAAACCTATTTTGAAACATTAGGTCCTGAAATTTGGAATGCATTAGAGGGCCAAGTTAACGTCTTTGTTGCAGGAGCTGGGTCAGGTGGTACCTTCACGGGCACAGCACAATATTTAAAAGAACAAAATCCTGCTATTAAAACCGTAATTGTTGAGCCTGAAGGCTCAATTCTAAACGGCGGTGAATCAGGGCCGCATCGAACCGAAGGTATCGGCATGGAATTTATCCCGCTTTTTGTGAACACTAATCTTTTTGATGCGATTCATACGATAAGTGATGATGCTGCTTTTAATCGTGTGAGTGAACTATCACAAAAATGCGGTCTGTTAGTGGGAAGTTCTTCAGGAGCAGCGTTTGAAGCAAGCTTGCGTGAAGCACAAGCGGCAAAACCTGGTACAAATATTGTTACAATCTTTCCAGATAGCAGTGAACGTTATTTAAGTTCAGGTATATATAAAAAACAAGAATTTTGGAGTGAAAAATATGCGTAAAAAAACTCAACTCATTCATGGTGGCATAGCCAGAGACAAACATACAGGTGCCGTGTCTGTACCCATTTATCATTCAAGTACGTTTAAACAAGAAGGCGTAGGAAATTTCGTTTATGAATATGCTAGAACAGGAAATCCGACACGTGAAGCGGTTGAAGCTTTGATCCGTGATATCGAGGGCGGCTCTCGCGGCTTTGCTTTTGGTTCCGGAATGGCTGCCATAACTTCTGTGATGATGCTTTTATCTGCTGGTGATCATGTCATTATTACAGATGACGTATACGGTGGAACTTTCCGTGTAATGTCTAAAGTACTAACTCGCTTCAATCTTGAATTTACATTTGTAGATACAAGTTCCGGTGAAGAAATTAAAAAAGCGATTCAACCAAATACAAAAGCGATTTATGTTGAAACACCAACTAATCCATTATTAAAAATTACAGATATCGAAGCTGTTTCTACAATGGCTAAGGCACATGAACTATTATTTATCGTGGATAACACATTCAGCACACCTTACTGGCAAAATCCGATTGAGCTTGGAGCCAATATCGTTCTCCACAGTGCGACCAAATATCTTGGTGGACACAGTGATGTTGTAGCAGGATTGGTAGTAGTAGATTCTGAAGAGCTTGGTCAACAGCTCCACTTCATCCAAAACTCTGTTGGTGGCATTCTTGGTCCACAGGATTCTTGGTTATTAATTAGAGGGATAAGAACTTTAGGTATCCGCATGGAAGAAATTGAAGAAAACACGAAGCACATTGTTGACTTTTTACTACAGCATGATGCTGTTTCTAAAGTTTACTACCCAGGACTCGTTAACCATAAAGGTCATGATATTCATAAAAAACAAGCTAGAGGCTTTGGTGGCATGATCTCCTTTGATGTCGGCAGTACTGAAAAAGCCGAAGACCTTTTGCGCCGTACGAAATACTTTACACTTGCAGAAAGCTTAGGTGCAGTTGAAAGCTTGATTTCACTTCCTGCCAAAATGACTCATGCCTCCATCCCTGCTGAACGCCGTGCAGAACTTGGCATTACCGACGGCCTTGTTCGTATCTCTGTCGGACTGGAAGATGTAGAGGATTTAATCGAAGATTTAGCACAAGCATTGAAATAAGAAAAGCGGAAGTGCCCGTTTAGCGACGTATAAACTGGAGCCCATCGACTGAGATAAAGGAAACACGAAGAGCAATAGCGATTCGATGTTGACTTATCGTAGGGAGGTGGGCGAAGTTTACGAGTCGCGGGGCGCTGGAGCTGGACATAGAAAAGCGGAAGCGCCCGTTTAGCGAAGTTTACTGGGCGCTGGAGTTAGACAATAATGCACAAATACCTAGGAGCCCTATATGTAAAGGGCTTCTTTTTTCTTTTCAAATTAGGTTTCTGTGCTAAAATGGTTTATTATGAATTGCAATAGATTTTGTGTTCAGAATCGAAGGAGGATTTTTTACAAATGAAAAAACAAATCATCGTTGGATGGTTGCTATTACTGTTTAGTTTTGCACTTCCGGCGCAAATAAGTTATGCCGACGCTCAGCCTGGTGATGTCATTATTACGCTTGGAGAAAATTTAACGCCTGAACAACAAGAAGCGATAAAACAGGAGATGGGCTATCAAGAAGGAGATACCATTGTCACGGTCAGCAATGCAGAAGAACACAAATACTTAGGTCAATACATAAATAAAGCCCAAATTGGCTCAAAAGCCATTTCATCAGCCAAAATTACTTTAAAAGAGGCTGGTTCAGGTCTTAATGTAGAAACCAAAAATATCAGTTGGGTTACAGAGGATATGTACTCCAATTCATTGATTACCGCTGGTGTAAAAGATGCAGACATCTATGTAACAGCACCTTTTGAAGTTTCAGGAACAGCCGGATTAACAGGCATCCTCAAGGCTTATGAAGTATCTGGTGAAAAAGTGATTCCAGAAGAGCAAAAGCAAATTGCAAATGAGGAAATGGTGAAAACAGCACAATTAGGCGAGCGTATCGGAGCGGACGCAGCAACGGCATTGTTCACACGAATTAAAGAGGAGATTGCGAATAATCCGAACTTAACAGATGAACAGGTATCAGCATTAATTGACCGTATTGCAGCCGAACTAGGCATCCAACTAACCGATGCTGAAAAACAAGGGTTAATAGATTTATTTAATAAAATGAAAAATATGAACATCGACTGGAATCAGGTAAAAAATGATTTAGTATATGTATCTGAACGCCTTCAAGATTTTATGAAGGATGAAAGAACACAAGGAATTATGAAAAATATTATTGATGGTCTGATTGCATTTCTAAATTGGTTAAAAGGACTTTTTGGAGCAGCTGAAGCTTAAAAATAATAGCATAATCATAAGGGAGAGTTTCCTATATTAGAAACTCCCCCTTTGATTGTTAAATCTTAAATCTTAATGCCAACTGACTTAAGGCCTCTGCCATACCCGCCAAGTCTGTAGCTGTTGAAGCTGTTTCTTCAATGCCTGCCGCTGTTTCCTCCGTTACAGATGCAATATTTTGGACGGAAAGTAGTACCTCTTGTGCTTGGGCCGCTTCCTCTTCACTTGCTGCTGCAATTTCCGTTACTTTTGCAGAGGAGTCTTTTACAAGCTTTACAATATCTTTAAATGTTGAGCCAGCCTTCTCGACTCTTTGATTTCCGATTGCAACTGAATCTACAGACCGTTTCGTGTTTTCTTGAATAATCGTAATTAGTTCAGAAATCTCTTTCGTTGCTTTACTGCTTCGTTCGGCAAGCTTTCGCACCTCATCAGCTACTACGGCAAAGCCTTTTCCTGCTTCACCTGCACGTGCAGCCTCTATTGCCGCATTTAAGGCAAGTAGATTTGTTTGCTCCGCAATATCATCGATCACTTCAATAATTTCACCTATTTGGACAGATTTATCTGCTAAATCATGAATACTTGTACTAATTTGTTCCATGCCAACAATGGTATCATTTAGGACTAAACCTCCTTGTTCAGCTGCTCCCACAGTTTGGTCTGCCAGACTAGCTGCATTTTGTGCATTTTCTGAAACTGCTTGAATGGCATTCGTCATTTCTGTCACCATATCCATAGAAGTGTTAGTATCTTGCGCCTGCTGAGCACTACCAGACGCAATCTCTTCCGTACTTGCTGAAATTTCTTCAGCACTAGCAGCGAGACTCGTTGCATTTTCTGTTACTTCGGCAATCGCCCTATTCATATTAGAAATCATTTGATTAAAGGAAGTTACTAATACTCCTATTTCGTCTTTTGAAGTGTAGTCAATATGAACCGTTAAATCTCCTTCCCCGGCCTTCGCCATTTCACCAACAAGCCCTTTTATTGGATTTGTAATAATGCGAGAAATGACCATTCCTAAAAGGATAGAAAGGACAGCAGCAAGAACAATGATAACTGTCATAAAAATAGTGGTTGTTGTTTCCTGACTATTTATTTCATTTTGCAGCTCGTCTGCTACTTTTGCATTATAATCAGCTAGTTCCTGCAGCATGACATTTAGTTCATTAATAGGCTGTGCTAATCTTGATTCAAAAATTTCATGTGCTTCTTCCGTATTTCCATTATCAATAATAGAAAATAATTGTTCGCGTTCTGTTTGAATTTCCTTTAAAAGGTCTTCAACCTGCGGAAGTCGTTCACTTTCGAAATCAGACAGTTTTGTTCCTTTATAGTCATTGACGTCATTAACCGATACTTTCCCTCGTTCTTCAATCTCTCTAATCATTTCGCTGATTTTTGTTTTATCCTTGGTGATCATCATTTCTTTCATTAATGCCTCATTCGCACGTGTTTGCGCTCTTAAGTCATTGATCCATTTGATAGGTAATAAATTATTTTCGTACATATCATTCGAACGGCTGACCATTTGGTTTAAATTATAAAAACCAACCCCCCCGACAAGTACAATAAATAGTAAACTACTTATGATTAACAAGAGAAACTTTCTTGCTACAGATATGTTTTTTAACCAGCTCATTTCTATTTCCTCCAGTTGTTATTGATCAGCCAACTGCTTTAATTGAAGTAGCCTTTCTATTCCTATCACTCTATCAATATTAAGCAGAATAATAAGTCTCTCTTCTAAATGGCAGATTCCTTGTATATAGGCTTCTTCTATTTGGCTTTCGTACCTCGGAGCATGTTCCATTAACTCTTCATTTACTTTTAATACCTGTGTTACTTGGTCGACTAATAAACCTATCAGTTCATTCTGAACCTGAACTACCATCACTCGAGACTTTCTAGTTCGTTGTTGTTGACATATTCCAAACCGCTCTCGTAAATCCATGACCGGAATGAGCTTTCCCCGTAAATTCATCATTCCTATAATGGAAAACGGAGAATTAATGACAGGGGTAATGGTTGGTACTGTTATTATATCTTTCACTTTATCAATCACTATTCCATACTCTTCATCTCCCAGCCTGAAGGTTGTCAACTGTAATGTCTTTTCATTTCTTCTTGTTTCATTGCTTGGAAGATTATTAGTGACATCTTTTGTACCTTCTTCATTGACGATGGAACCAACATCTAAAATAAGGGTGACATTGCCGTCCCCCATAATCGTGGCACCTGCAATATATTTGGGTGTTCCGATATATTTCCCTAGTGATTTAATGACAATTTCTTGATTCCCAAGTGTTTTGTCAATAATGACTCCGACTCTCTTTTCTGCTAACCCAAGTACAACAACAAATATTCGTTTTTTATTCAGGATGTTATCCTCACTTACGTCGAGCCGTTTATGTAGTCTAACAAGCGGGAGGACTCGATCACGAACAATTCCAACCTCTTGGTTTTGAATGGTTTTGATCTCCTCTTTGCTTAATCGAATAATCTCCTGAACATTCACTAGTGGAATTGCAAATTGTTTTTCACCTATTTGGACAAGAAGTGAGCGGATAATCGCCAATGTTAATGGCAGCTTGATTGTAAAAGTCGTCCCTGCCCCGACTTTTGTTTGTATGTCAATCATTCCATTTAATTTTTCAATATGACTGCGTACAATATCCATGCCAACACCGCGACCGGATATGTCAGTAATGGTTTTGGCAGTTGATACACCTGATTTAAAAATGAGGAAAACTAAATCCTTTTCCGTCATTTGTTCCGCTTCATCTTCCTTAATCAGATGTTTTTTAATGGCCGACTGTTTAATTTTTTCCGTATCAATGCCTTTGCCATCATCTGAAATGGTGACCACAATATGATTTTCTTCATGAGCAGCTTTTAACATCACCGTACCTTGACGATTTTTCCCCAATCCTTCTCGTTCTTCTGGGGGTTCGATCCCGTGATCAAGTGAATTTCTCAGTAAATGAATGATCGGATCTGCAATTTCCTCAATTAAATTGCGGTCAAGCTCTGTTTCTTTTCCCTCTATTATAAAGTTGACTTCTTTTGATGACTTTTGGGCAAGATCGCGAACCATTCGTGGAAAACGATTGAATAGCTGCTCAATTGGCAGCATTCTTGTCTTCATGATCCTTTCTTGAAGCTCACTAATGATTTGTCCAAAATTATTTTCTACCTCTTGGAACCCTTCAATATCAGGATCACTTGAATATCGTTCCGCTAATCTTCCTCGAACATCCGTTAGTCTCGTTTGACTAATGACCAATTCCCCAACGAGGTTCATCAATTCCTCTAACCGTTCCACATCAATCCGAACAGTTGGGTTCACCTTCACCTGCGATGTAGACTTTTTGCCATTCTCTTCGGTTTCTAATGAACTTTGTTCAACAATTCCCATCTTTTTTCCTACACAATAGCTTGCAAGATTGGAAGAAGTAAGTATGGTTAAATGAATCGCTTGGATATCTGAGATACTATTGACAACATTGAATACCTCTTTATTTTGGGCATTAGTAACAATAATGAAGGCCAAACTGCCCGCGAACTTTTCCTCAGCTTCAATGACTTCTGGCGCTGGAAAGGAAGCGATAATCTCCCCTAATTCCTTTAAGTTGTTGTGAATCAAAAAGGCCCTAACCGATTTCAACAGCGATTTGTCATTCAAAACAACATAGACAACAATTGCATTCATGCCAAGTTCGAATGCTTTTTCTACCATATCCTTTTGGTATTCATCTAGAATCACTTCAGGGAAATCCGCCGTGTCAGCTGAATCGTTCTTGACCACTTCTATTTCATGGACTGAATGATTTCCATCATCTAGTTTATTGTTTTTGGTCCATTCTAGTTTTGCAATAAGGTCGGATATATCGATAGAGTCAATCGCGCCATCAATGATTGCTTCTTTTAAGCGTTTTATTAGGTCAATCGATTCAAAAATAACATTAATGATCGCTGCATCTACATGGAGTTGTTGATTACGAATGGAATCGAAGACATTTTCGATTTTATGGGTTAATTCTTTCATTTTTTCAATACCCATTGCTGCAGAGGAGCCTTTAAGGGTATGGGCAGCTCGAAAAATACTTTGAATAGTTTCGGCATTTTTTGGATCCTGCTCTAGATTTAATACTTCTTTTTCCAAAATTTCTAGCTGCTCATCCACCTCATCTAAAAAGACCCCTAAATACACAGATAAATCCAAATCCATCTTAACTACACCTCCTCATCATAGGGAAATAAAACTTTTTCTAGATTTAAAATACCAATAAATTGTTCGTTTATTTTCGCAAATCCTTTAAAACAATCTTTTTCAAGCGTATTAAACATCTCTAGAGGAGGCTCCACATTTTTCCGCTCAACATATGTGACCATCGTTACCCCATCGACAATTAGTCCAATATTTTCACCCTGATTATGTATGATAATTATGCGTGTCTTTTTATGGAATGGAGGGACATTCATACGAAATCGTTTTCGCAGATCAATAACCGGGATGATGCTTCCACGTAAATTAATCATTCCTGAGATAAAGTCCTTAACACCAGGAACCTCTGTAATTGGATGAACACGAATAATCTCAACGACTTCTTCGATTAATAATGCGCAAAGCTGCTCTCCAATTGAAAACACTGTATATTGTTGAAGTTCAGGCGTATTTTCTATCTGTTTCACCATGTCTCCCTCCTTACAAAACTAGAAAACTCTAAAGGCATATTTTACTTATTTTGAAATGCTTAAAATATACATTATGTAACAACATACCAATGTTGTTAAAGAAATTATATTAATAAAGATATAAAGTAAACCGTGAAAAATATCACGGTTTTTATTGGCATTTCTAAACAAAATGTGAATTATACGTTACTCCAAAGCGCCACAGTCCATTCTTAAATAAAAAAATAGCGAAGGAATGTCCCCCGCCATTTTTATTATTTTTCTAAAGTAATTACATTTTCTAATCTTTTCATTTTCTTGATCGCTCTTCTTTCCTTAAATCCTGCCAGTACCATATAAAGTGATGGCACTAATACAAGGGTTAAGATCGTTGAAAAAATTAATCCAGATATGATTGTCATAGCCATCGGTGAAAATAATGGGTCCCTTGAAATCGCCAATGGTGACAGACCTGCAACTGCAGTTGCCGATGTCAGTAAAATTGGGCGAAAACGTGCTTCCCCGGCATTGATGACCGCTTCTTTCAAGCCAACACCCTCCCGGCGTGCCTCTTCAATGAATTCAATAAGAACAATCCCATTACGAACTACAATGCCCGATAAAGAAATGGCGCCCATCATCGTCATAAAACCGAGTGGCGTTTGCGTAATGAACAGTCCGATTAAACTGCCCGCAAACGCTAAGTAAACCGTACTCATAACTAAGAGTGGCAACGACAATGAGTAGAACTGCATCGCAATTAAAATAATGATGATAAATAAAACAGCAACGGAGAGTTTTCCCATATCAATGAAAATATCGGTTTGTTCAGAGGTCTCCCCACCTATTTTCCAACTATAACCTTCCGGTAGTATCATTTTTTCCAAGTGTGGCCTTACTTCTTTAATGACCTCTGTTGCTGTCCGGTCTCGAATCTCACTCGTTATTGTAACAACTCGAGCCATATTCTTATGGGCAATCGCCCTGGCAGCAAAAGATGGTTCAATCTCAACAAGTTCAGATAATGGGATCTGTTGACCCGCTATATTGGGCACCGATAATTTATCAAAAATAGCAAGTGGATCATCCCCTCCATTATTTGCATATAACTGCATGTCGACAAGATCTTTTCCATCGTCAAATTTAGAAATGGTAATCCCTTCACCTACAAGTCGAAGTGTTTTCGATAAATCATTATAGCTTACTAATTTTTGATCCATTAATTCCTTATTCACATTAAAATCAAGCGCATAGCGATCAATACCAAAATTATCATTGATATTGTAAGTTCCTTGGAGTGCTGCAATTTGTTCCTTAATTTGCTGCGATAAATTTCGGAGTTCGTCAATGTCCTCACCGTATACTTCGATTTCAATCGGCTTTCCAACCGGTGGTCCAGTAACAAGAACCTTTGGCGTAATCAGTACACCTGGAAACTGTTTTTTAAACTCCTCTGACCATTCATGTTCAATTTCTATCGGCAGTTTTTTATTTTTATCTAGAATGACAACGAGCTGGCCCACTTCTATCCCTTCACCGGCACCAGTGTCTCCCAAGAACATTTTAGGTGCACTACCACCTGCATAGGAGGATACAGTTTTAACCTCTTCTTTTCTTAGCAGAAATTCCGTTACATTATGAACAACCTCATTTGTCGCTCTAATGTTTTGTCCTGTCGGCACCCTAATATCAACGAGAAATTCAGGGCGGTCATCAACTGGAAAAAGATCAATCGGGATAAATGGTATTAAAACATAGGCGCATGTACCAATTAACACACCAACGATACTTGCCTGTTTCGGGCGGTTAAGAATTTTGGGCATTAACCGCTTTGAATACCAATTCGTTAAAGAAGATAATTGTTTTCCTAATAACCCTGCATACCGCTTTTCTTTTTGAGTTTTATTGAATTGAAGATTTCTAGTTTCTCGCCAGCGTCGATAAATCGGAACGATTGTTAATGACATCACCATTGATGCCAGCATTGTCATCGAAATGATCGTTGGAACCGGCTTGATGAAAAAACCAACATTTCCTTTTAAAAATAATAATGGGGCAAACGAAGCGATCGTTGCCAAGGTGGCTGTAATGATCGAAATAGAAACCTCTTTCGCACCATTAACGGCTGCCTGTTCCGGCGTTTCCCCAAGTACCCGAAGTCTTCGTTCAATATTATCGTTCACAACAACAGCATCATCCACTAAAATCCCGAGAACGATGATTAAACCGACAAGTGACATTTGATTAAGGGTAATGCCTAAGGATGGTAAAAACATTAATCCTAATGCCAGTGAGATCGGTATAGCTAGAGCGACAACAAGGGATGATGATAAATTTAAGCCAAGCGTACAGACAAACAAAACGGCAGCAATCGCAATTACCATCTCTCTTCCAAGTTCACCGAATAGTTCTTTTACTCTCTCATTCTGTGAAAATAAAGGGTGCACCTCAGCCCATTCCGGTAAATCCTTCGATAATCGATCGATTAGAGGATCTATTTCTCTTTGTATTGATGGTACGTCACTGCCGACTTCTCCATTGATATTAATAGAAATCGCCGGAACTCCGTTATGATAAGCAAAATAATCAGCTTTTTCAGTTGTTAATTCGACTTTACCAATATCCCGCAGATAGACAGGAAAGCCTTGGACGGTCCTTGTAATAATTACATTTTCAAGGTTCTCTACTGGATATAATTCTGGAAGCTTTAATTGATAGGTACGCTCATTAATATCCAAGTTGCCTAATGGAATCTTCTCATTTTCTTGTTTGATTGCATGTAATACTTGTGTCCAAGACAAATGATAGGCTGATAACCTTTCAAGGTCAATTTCAATCCGCACTTCTTTTTCCGGAAGACCTTGAATCTGCACCTCGGCAACATTTGGTATCGCCCTTAATTGCTGCTTCCAATCCTCCACTTTATCTCGCAAACTATAAAGATCATTTATCGTTGGCGCTGTTATATTGAAGGATTGAATAAACGATCTATTTAAATCATCGTTGATGAATGGAAGGATGGCATCTTCGGGAAGGTCTTTTTCAGCATCTTTTACCTTTTTTCGCAGCTCATCCCATTTTTGTTTTGGATCGACGTCGGCATTTGCTTCAATAACAAGTACGGAACGTCCTAATGATGACGTTGATTCGATCGATTTTAAATCTTCAATTTCATTTATTTTTTCTTCAAGAATATTAGTAACATTTTGCTCAACCTTTTCCGGAGAGGCTCCGGGATAAATCGTTGTTACCGTGGCGACGTTTACAATGATGTCCGGCATCTCCTGTTTTGGTAACTGAAAGAAACTGAAAAAACCAATAATAACAACCATTGCAAAAAACAGCAATGTGATTTTTTGCTTCTTAATTGTATAGGCAATCATGGCTGCAATCATGGCTTATTCGTCCCTTCATTCTGGAGGGCAGTAACCGAGTCCCCATCAAATAAACGGTCAGCACCTTTCGTGATCACTTGGTCCTGTTCTGAAAGACCTGAAGTAATTTCTAACTTATTTTCAAATAACTTTCCTACCGTTACTTCTGTTTTTACTGCCTTTCCATCCTGGAGTAAAAATACATAAGGCTTGTTATTGGTCCCTGTGCTTATGACTGCTTCAACAGGCACAAAAAGTCCGAGTTGTTCCTTAAGTTTTGCTTCAGCTTTCACAACCTGACCGGGGAACCACTTATGATCCTGATTTGGAACCTCTACTTCAACACTAATAGTTCCGGTGTTTTGATTAGTGGACGGGAAAACATTGATCACTTTTCCTTGTTTTTTCTCACCATATAGATCGACTGTTACCTCTTTCTCTTTTTCCCAGTCAGCAATTTGATAATCAGGAACCGGGAGTAGCACCTTCAATGTATCCATTTGTGAAAGTTTATATATCGGGACTCCCGGGCCGATTAATTGTCCCCTTGATGCTAGCTTTGCCGTAATCACACCTGAAAACGGCGCTTTTAAGGATGTTTTCGCCAGCGCTAACTGGGCTTGTTCTTTTGAAACTTGTGCGTTTAAGAGTCCCGCTTGCGCTTGATTCACTCCAGCTTTTATTTGTTTTTCTTTCTCTGGACGAACTCCTTCCTCGATTAACGAGTATGCTAGTTTAGCACTTTCATAGCTATTTTGTGCATTTATATAATTAAGTTTGGCACCTTCAAGTGCCTGTGCGGAAATGGCCCCCGCTTCAAACAGGTTTTTCATTCGTTCATAATCTGCGGTGGCATTTTTATAAGCCTCTTCAGCCCGATCGACATTGAGCTTAATCTGTGACCTTTCTTGACTGCGGGCTCCGTTCGTTGCCTCTTCTAAACTTGCTTCAGCAGCCGATAAACTGGCATTGGATGACTGAATGGCTGCATTTGCCTTCTCGAGCTGAAGCTCATAATCCCGCCTGTCCAAGTTTGCTAGGACATCTCCTGAATTTACAAATTGGCCCTCATCAAATTGAAGGGACTTAATATTTCCACCAATCTCAAAAGAAATGATTGTTTCTTCCTTGGGTGTAAGTGTTCCAGATAGCCTTGAATACTCCACCCCTTTTTCTTTTTTCACAGCTTCTACCGCGACAACCTTTATCTCTTCCTTCGTCACGGCTGGTTCTGCATTACAACCGGTTAATAACAAAAGCGAAAAAGCAATTGAAGCAAAAGCGTTGTGCCTATTTGAACGCATACCTTTCTTCCCCCGTTTTTCTTAAAAATGGAAAATCCACTACTTATAATATTATAATTTTTGTAAAAAAAATAGCGGGAACATAGTCCCCGCCATTTCTTTTTATAGATTATCTTGGTCAGTTAAAATAACTGGACCATCTTTTGTAATGGCAATGGTATGCTCATATTGAGCAGAAAGTTTTCCGTCAATGGTGCGGGCCGTCCATTTGTTATCATCCATTGTACTTTTCCATTCACCAACGTTAACCATTGGCTCGATTGTGATGACCATACCTTCTTTAAGTCTTGTGCCTTTTCCAGGTTGACCATAATGAAGAATCATCGGTTCCTCGTGGATCGTTGGGCCAATGCCATGTCCTGTAAATTCACGAACAACCGAGAAGCCTTCCCCTTCAACATACTTTTGAATGGCATGACCAATGTCTCCAACCCGATTTCCAACAACTGCTTGTTCGATTCCAAGGTAAAGGGCTTTTTTCGTTACATCAAGCAATTTTGTTGTTTCTTCAGTTGCCTCGCCCACTTGATATGTCCAAGCCGAATCCGCAAGTGCTCCATTTAAATTTACAACCATATCAATGGTTACAATATCACCATTTTTTAATGGTTCATTTCTCGGAAAGCCATGGCAAATTTCATCATTAACTGATGCGCAGGTTGCAAATTGGTAGCCTTGATACCCTTTTTGTTCAGGTGTAGCACCGTGCTTTGCAAGAAAATCTTCAACAAAACTATCTATTTCACTCGTTGTAATTCCCGGTTTAATCATGTTTGCAATTTCAAGGTGGACTTTCGCTAATAATTTTCCAGCCTCATGCATTAATTCAATTTCTCTTTGTGATTTTAAAGTAATCATTGTATGCCTCTTTTCAATATTATTTCTAATATTACTATTTTAATCTAAAAATCCTTTGTAATCCATATATCCATATTATGCAAATTACAAAGGTGCTCTATTATTATTTTGTGACTACTTCCCCAGTCCACTCATTCATGCCCCCGGTCATATTATAAATTTGCTTCATTCCATTTTGCACTAAGATTTCACTAGCTTGAGCGGAACGATTTCCGGAACGGCAGACAATTAAGTATTGCTCATCTTCGGAAAATTCATTTAGACGTGACTCCATTTCCTGTAGCGGAATTAAATTCGCATCAGGAATATGGCCCTCTTCATATTCTTGCGGAGTTCGCACGTCAATAACTGTGATCCCTTGTTCAATCAGCTTTTCCGCCTCATTTACATCAACATTAGTATACGCGCCTTCTTCAACGCTTTCTGCATTTCGTGGAGGCTGTGATGATGTTTCTGTTTGAGTATTTCCTGCTCCGGAACAACCGGCTGTTGTGATGGCTGCTGCCAGAACGAATATAGTTAGTAATTTCTTCATAAAAAGTCTCCTTTTGTTTTGCTGTACAACTTTAATTTTACACGATAATAGTAATACGAATATAAGTATTTTTCACTATCACTGTTGTTTCTCGGTGAATTATGTTAACATTTGACGTGATACTCATGAGGGAGTGATTGCTCTTGAGCCTTAATCTTGATGATGTAAAAAAGGCATTTTTAGACTGTGAATTTCCTTTTTATAAAAGTTTGGAAGTAGAAGAAAATAAGGCTGTGTGTACTTTATACAGTATAAAGTCCGATTTTTATTCTACCATTATGATGGAACTTTCCAGCTACGAAAAGCTCATTCACCAAATATCAATCGAACTAATTAAATTTAGATCAAATGAAATGCTAATAAATCAGACTGCTCAGACGCAAGCAGAATCAATCGCAATTCATCTTGATTAATTTAAAATTTACAAACGATGTCACTACTGTTATAGTGAAAATGTAAGGGGAGCTAAGGGAACTTGGCTGAGAGGATACTAGTCCGTATCGACCCGTTTAACCTGATCTGGGTAATGCCAGCGTAGGAATGAACATTTACTTTGAATGTTTTCATACTTTTTACGCTTTTAGCTGGCTACCCTGTGGGTAGCTTTTTTTATTTTATTTTATTTTTTTGGGGAGGATTTTTACTTATGAAGAGGAGTAAAACGTTATTTTTAGTCGAAGTTGCCTTATTTTCAGCATTGGCTTATGTTTTTGATTTATTAGCAAATATGGTTTCATTAAGAATTTGGCCACAAGGTGGTTCTATCTCCATTGCCATGGTTCCCGTTTTCCTAATTGCTTTCAGATGGGGGATTAAAGGTGGCATGCTTTCGGGTCTCTTACTTGGTGGGCTTCAGGTTTTAACCGGGCAAGCGTATATTGTACACCCTATCCAAGGTCTATTAGATTACTTCATTGCTTTTATCGTTATTGGACTCGCTGGTGTGTTCATGAAACAAATACAGCATGCTATTAATGAGCACTCAAAAAGTAAAGTTACTACCTATGTTATTGCCGGAACACTATTAGGAAGCGTTTTGCGGTATGCAGCCCATGTTATCGGCGGGATTGTCTTCTTCGGTGAATACGCACCATCAGGAACTCCTGTAGCCCTATACTCACTTTTATATAATGGCACTTATATGCTTCCAGCCTTTATTTTAAGTGCCATTTTTGTGTCATTGCTTATTAACACTGCTCCGAAGTATTTCGATGTTACAAATGCAAAGTTCAATTATTAATTATGCTTGCTTGGTAATGGCCGTCCCCTTGGGGATGGCTGTTTTGTTTTGGTGCCCCCTCCCTCCCATTATGGTAAAATATTCTACATAGAGAAAATAAATTTGAGGGAGGGTTTATTTATGTTAGAAGATTCAAGCTTTGCGATACGTCCTGATTCTACAAAGAACCTGACGAAGATTAAGTATTTCGATATTGGGTCGCTCCTCACTTTGCAGCAAAACGAATCAATATTCACTTTTCACTGTCAACACGGATTTGTTAGTTTACTTTTTTATAGCGATGATATTGTAAGAATAATCATGGACCCTTCTTCAGAGCCTTCCTTAAAGAGCAGTGTTGCTTTGGTTAAACAGCCAGATCCTGTAAAAGTCCAACTAGAAGAGCTTGATGAAAAGATCATCATAGCGTCGCCTAAACTTACTGTCGAACTTCAAAAATCACCGCTACGTGTTTGCGTCAAAGATAAAAATGAAAATATCCTTGTTACCGAATCCAATTTGGGAATGGGGTGTACAAGTACGAATGCTGTATTTTGTTTTAAAGATATGGATGCGGATGACCATTTTTACGGTTTTGGTGAAAAAACGGGTTTTCTTGATAAGCGGGGAGAAAAAATGACGATGTGGAATTCAGATGTCTATGCCCCGCACAATCCTGAAACTGATGCGTTATATCAATCAATTCCCTACTTCATGACTATAAGAGACGGGAAAGCCCACGGGATTTTCTTTGATAATACATTTAAAACAACATTTGACTTCAAATCAAACAATGATGCTTATTCATTTTTAGCCGAGGATGGGCAGCTTGATTATTACATTTTGGCAGGTCCATCGCCTAAAGATGTGATCGAGCAATATACCGATTTAACAGGGCGGATGCCTCTTCCTCCTAAATGGGCACTAGGCTACCATCAGTCCAAATATAGCTATAAATCGGAGCAAGAAGTTAGAGAGCTTGCTAGTAAATTTGCCGAAAAGCAAATCCCAATTGACGCGATTTATTTAGATATTCATTATATGGACGGCTATCGAGTTTTTACGTTCGATCGTGCTGCCTTTCCAGATCCAAAACAACTCATACATGATTTAAAACAAGAAGGTATCCATGTTGTACCAATCGTTGACCCAGGTGTCAAAAAAGATCCAAATTACTATATTTATAAAGAAGGTGTCCTCGAAAACCATTTCTGCAAGTACCTGGAAGGCGATCTTTACCTCGATGAAGTTTGGCCGGGAATAAGTGCCTTTCCTGATTTCACAAATACTGAAACGCAAAAATGGTGGGGGGAAAAGCATTCCTTTTACACCGATTTAGGAATTGAAGGAATTTGGAATGATATGAATGAACCTGCTGTTTTTAACAAAACAAAAACGATGGATCTTGATGTGATTCACAATAATGATGGTGACTTAAAAACTCATCATGAACTTCACAATGTATATGGTTTATTAATGGGAAAGGCCACATATGAGGGCTTAGAGCAGCAGCTAAATGGCAAGCGGCCCTTCCTGCTCACCCGTGCAGGCTTTGCCGGCATCCAACGATATGCAGCTGTTTGGACAGGTGACAATCGGAGCTTTTGGGAGCATCTAGAAATGTCGTTGCCAATGTTGATGAATCTTGGCGTATCAGGGATCCCATTTTGCGGACCTGATGTTGGCGGCTTTGCCCATGACTCGAACGGGCAATTATTAACGAGATGGATGCAGGTTGGCACTTTTACACCTTTTTTCCGAAATCATAATGCTCTCGATACAGTAAGGCAGGAGCCATGGTCATTTGGTGAAAAATATGAAAAAATTATAAAAAAATATATCCATCTTCGTTATCAGTGGCTTCCTCATCTTTACACTTTATTCATGGAAGCAAGCCAATCCGGTATACCTGTGATGCGTCCGTTATTTTTAGAATATCCAAATGACTCAAAGACAACCAATCTCTCAGATCAATTTTTAATCGGGGAGAATGCCCTCATTGCCCCTATTATGAAGCCTGACACATATCACCGCGTCGTTTATTTACCGGAAGGGGATTGGGTCAATTACTGGACAGATAAAGTTATTCAAGGTGGAACCTATATCCTTGTTGAAGCTGACCTGGAAATACTGCCGATTTTTATAAAAAAAGGATCAATGATAGCTCATGGAGCGATCAAGTACTCAACAATGGCACCGGAAACCAATATGGAAATTCATCTCTACCCTAATGAAAACGAAGACATCACTTACACGTTATATGATGACGATGGGGAAACATTTGCAAATGAAAAAGGTGAATATTTTCTTAAAAAAATAACATGTCAACAAACGGGGTCCGATATTCAGCTATCAATTAAAAATGAGCATTCTTCATATAAACCTAACTGGAACGAGTGGACACTTGTAATTCATCTTTTAAAAGAACCGCCAAAAGTATTTGTTAATAATGAAGAGATCACAAATGATCGGCTCGCATTTAATAAGGAAAAACATACATTTTCAATAAAATTTTATGAATAGTTTGTGAACTGGCCCCTTTTTAGGGCCTTTTTTCATTGTCTTTGTGATGTGCGTCACACCTCACCACCATTCTTAGGCTTACAATGAAAAAAAATTTGCCATATGGAGGGTTTTAGATGCTTAATACTTCTACCCTAAAAAGAAAGATTAAAAGAAAACCAATACAGTGGACACGGCATTCTGTTCAAATAGGATTCTCCCTTTTCCTTTTATTTGTGGGCTGGCAATTCTATCAATTTTATGCCCATTTTGAATCACTAGGTGCAACTCCATATGTTGAAAAGCCACCGGCTGTTGAAGGATTTTTGCCGATTGGTTCATTAGTAGCCTTAAAGGTTTGGATCACAACGGGTGAGTTCGATTTTATCCACCCGGCCGGATTAATTCTTTTCACTTTTTTGATTTTATCTGGTTTCCTTTTTCGAAAAGCGTTCTGCGGCTGGCTGTGCCCTGTCGGAACAGTAAGTGAGTTTCTTGGAATATTCGGTAGAAAAATAATGAAAAAGAAAATTAACCCACCCAAGTGGTTAAGATGGATCTTATATTCGATCAAATACTTACTGTTAGTTGTATTTTTAAAAGTAATCATTGTTGACATGTCTATTCCGGCTTCTAAGGATTTTTTATACTCTCCTTATAACAAAGTAGCTGATGTTAAAATGATGCTTTTTTTCCTAGATCTCAGCGCTGTCGCCATTAAAGTATTGCTCGTTCTTGCACTGCTAGGAATTTTCATCCAAAACTTTTGGTGCCGTTATTTATGCCCTTATGGTGCGCTTATTGGCCTAGGTTCGCTATTCCGAATTACAAAGATTAAAAGAAATGAATCTACTTGTATTGACTGCAACCAATGTACGAGAGTTTGCCCACAAGGAATTAGTGTTGCCAAGTTAAAAGCGGTCACAACACCGGAATGTACATCTTGTTTATCGTGTATTGAAGCCTGTCCTGTTAAAGATACCCTAAGTATGACGGTAGCGGGCAAAAAGGTAAACAAATGGGCTGTACCAACATCATTTCTAGTATTATTTACTATAGTCATTATTGTTGCAAAAGCTACGGGATATTGGGATTCAACCATTACATATGAAGAATTTCAGGAATTAATCCCTATCGTAAATTATTTAAGCCATTAGGAAAAGCGGAAGCGCCCGTTTAGCGAAGTTTACGAGTCGCTGGGCGCTGGAGCTAGACAAAAAAAGACCCAAAGGGGTCTTTTTTCCACTATTCTACATTCACCGTAATCAAACAAATATCATCCTTTAACGTTTTCCCATTGACGAACTTCTTTTTAATTTCCTCTATTAATTGGAGATTGTCCGGTTCACTAACAATTATATTCTCTATTCTATTTATAGCTTCATTTATTTCCGGATTGATTAACTCAATCAGACCATCTGTGTACAACATTATCGTGGATGGTTCATTATAATGAATTAATTGTTTATCAACCTTTAAATTGGGGAATATCCCCAATATGATACTGCCTTCGTCCATTCTTTTCATCGTTTTCTGATCTAAAAATAATAAACCAGACGGATGGCCAGCATTCACATATTCAATCGTTTTTAACTCCGTATCAATCACCATATAAATGGCAGTCGCATACGTAGATTGATGGGTTGAATTAAATAAAGAAAAAATATGATGATTCAGCTCTTTAATAACCTCTATTGGTTCAGAAATACTTGTAATTAAACCTTTCAGCAAAGAACGAATCGACATGCTTATTAACGCTGCAGATACACCGTGACCCATGACATCGATCAAGATAACCCCATATTTATTAGGTGATATTTCAAACCAGCTATACATATCTCCTGATAATGATTCAGAGGATTGGTAGTAAGCCTGAATATTAATTTTTTCTAATTGAATAGGTTCCGACAGGACACTTGTTTGAACCTTTTTCGCCAACTCAAGTTCCCTTTTTACCCTTTGTTCTTCAGCCAAAATGATTTCATATGCTTGCCCTAAGTCAATCGCATTTGCAATAAAGTTGGCCAACGTCTGCATTAACTCTAAATCGTTTTTATCAAACTTGTGCGGTGAAGGGTCTACCGCGCATAAAGTTCCGAACATTGTATTGTCTTCCAGAATAATAGGTACTCCTAAATAGGAGCCAATATTGGCTGTATAAGTAACATCCAGCTTTTTAACAATTGGATGTTTCGACGTATCCTCAATGATTAACGGCTCCCGGCCGTGGCTAAATATAATATTTCAATACGATTTCTGTATCGGAACAGTTCTTCCCTCGCTTAAAGTACAGCCATCATTCTTACTAAAAACTTTCAGAATAGAAAACGACTCCTCTGTTGTTCTACCAACAAAAAAAGTCCGTACTTTTATAGATTGATTTAATAATTCAAAGGCATGGACTGTCGCTTCGTTAAATTTCCTTGAAATTTTATCAAGTGACTTTGAAGTATTCATAAAGCTAACCCTCCTTCCATCCTCTCATTGCTATTTTTTATTATAGCAACATTATTAACTTTCCGTGCAATGATTTTATTTTACAAAAATATTAAACAGTTATATTTCAAAAAGTGTGATGGTATACCTTTAACATATCAATCAATCAATGAATGAATACATTAGCACAAATGGGATGTCATACCTATAAAGATGTGAGGAGATTTTTTATGAAACGTACAGTTAAACGGGGGAAACGCTTAGTTCAATTGGGAAGGCAGTTTCGCATGGCTGTATCAGGATGTACAATCATGATGTCGAGAAGCTTGCGCGGATTATACCGATCAGCACACCTGTTTATATAAGACCGAGTTAATCGAAGAGATTACGGCCACACAAAAAGCTCCCACTATAGGGAGCCCCTTACCTTCACTTTTCCGTCATAAATCCGGTACAATACAAATGCAACAACGGAAATCAATGCACCAGAAATATACGGCAAATCAATCATAGTTTCATATAGCAGCCCAGCGAGTGGCGGACCCAGAATGCGCCCCAATGATTCAAAGGAGGAAAGCACTCCGGTTACACTGCCATGCCCACTTGTATTAATTTTGGTTAATAAAGATGATACACTTGGGCGAATGACGCCATTTCCTAGACCAAAAATAGTTAAAAAGAGTGCTGCTGTAAAAAAATCTTTTATTAATAAAATTAAACCAAAGCCAATGATGGAAACGATAATCCCGGCCTGAATGACCTTACCTTCTCCAAACTTTTTAATAAATCGCCCAACTAAACCACCTTGTACGGCAGCTCCTGCAAAACCCATTATCATGAAAATATAACCTAGATTAACTGTATCAATCCCAGCACGTACAGCTGCATAGTAAGCAAATGTTGCTTCTAGTCCCGCTAATGAAAATGAAATAAAAAATGAGAGAAAATAAAGAATACCCATAGTCCCCTTAACGGTACCCCAAGGTGTTGCTGCATTTCTTCTTCGTGCAAGTTCTCTTTCTTCTCTTGACAATGATTCCTTTAAAACAAATAACACAAAAACAAATGTAATTAACGATACAATGCCGGCAATCCAAAAGGGCGTATTTAAACTGACTTTTGAAAACAGCCCGCCAATAGCTGGTCCAAATATAAAACCAAGCCCCACGGCTGCGCCAATAATCCCCATTCCCTTTCCACGATCTTCGGGAGTAGTTATATCAGCAACGTAAGCCATTGATGTTGGCATATTAGCAGAGGATAAAATTCCACCTATTATTCTTGCTGCAAAAAGCATCCATAACTCTGTAGAAATGGCGAATAAGAAAAAAGAAAGAGCCAGTCCTGCTATCCCAATTAATAAAACTGGTTTTCGCCCAATTCGGTCTGAAATTCGGCCCCACATCGGCGCAAATAATAGCTGCATCAGAGAATAAACAGCCATTAACCAGCCTAATTCGGTTGGCGAAGCCCCGATCTCTTCTGCAAAAAATGGAAGCACAGGGATAATGATCCCGAAGCCTACCATTACTAAAAACATAATAATAAATAGAAGCAATAATGCCTTTTTGTTTCCCAAAATTGGTCCTCCGTTTCACACAAAAAATGTTCGTAACCAATATCATATATTATTTTCCAATTAATTTCTATTTTTTAGGCCATATTAATGAATGAAAAAAGTGGGACACAGTTCCCGACCCCGTGGCACAGACCCTGTGGCACAAAAAGCGGGACGAAGAACCCGACCCCGCGGCTGACCCCGTGGTCCATTAAAAATGTTATTTCGGTAAAACAAACCACTTGAATTTCTTACATAAAACGAATATTATTAGACAGGTGCGTCTAAAATGTTCGTCTCTTGGAGGTTTTACGATTGTTTAAATTAAAAGAAAATCATACAAATGTAAAAACGGAAATCCTAGCAGGGATTACTACTTTCTTAACAATGGTCTATGTTGTTGTTGTAAACCCAATCATATTATCGGATGCAGGTGTTCCCTTTGAACAAGTTTTTGCGGCAACGATCATTGCCACCGTCATCGGTACGTTATGGATGGGACTAGCAGCAAACTATCCTATTGGAATCGCACCCGGTATGGGGTTAAACGCCTATTTTGCTTACTCAGTTGTTGGTGCACATACTGAAATTACATATCAAACTGCTTTTGCAGCCGTTTTTGTTGCAGGTATACTTTTCATCATTCTTTCTTTAACACCTTTCCGACAAAAATTAATCGAAGCTATACCGGAAAATTTAAAGCACGGGATCACAGCCGGAATAGGTCTATTCATTGCTTTTATCGGCCTAAGAATGACAGGTATAATTGCAGATCACCCTTCAAATTTAGTTGCACTTGGTGATCTTCATTCTCCATCAGCAATTTTAGCGCTTATTGGTTTAGCAATTACTTTAATCTTATTAGCATTAAATGTGAATGGAGCACTGTTTATCGGAATGATCGCTACTGGGATCATTGCCTATTTTTCAGGACATCTTTCTTTTGATCAAGGATTTGTATCGATGCCATCTCTACCTGAAGGGCTCATCATAGTGAATCCTATTGACGCCTTTCTCGATGTAATCCATTATGGCCTTTATGCAGTAGTCTTTTCATTTTTGCTTGTTACGATTTTCGATACAACAGGAACGATGGTTGGTGTTGCCGAGCAGGCCGGTTTAATGAAAGGAAATACACTGCCAAGGGCTAGACAAGCTTTATTAGCCGACTCCATCGCTACAACCGCAGGGGCTGTGTTTGGAACTAGTCCAACAAGTGCCTATATTGAGTCATCATCAGGTGTTGCGGCTGGTGGTAGAACTGGTCTAACATCCGTAACCGTAGCGATCCTATTTATTATTGCAGCCTTTTTCGGTCCATTAGTTGGTGCCGTTTCAGGTCTATCAGCCATTACTGCTCCTGCGCTTATCATTGTAGGTAGTTTAATGATAGGCAGCGTTGCTAACATTAAATGGAATGAAATTGACGAAGCGTTTCCTGCATTCTTAATTATTTTAAGCATGCCATTAACTTCAAGTATTGCGACAGGAATAGCGTTAGGCTTTATTTCCTATCCGTTAATGAAAATTGTTAAAGGTAAATGGAGTGAAGTTCATCCATTGGTTTATTTATTCGCTGTCTTATTCTTCTTCCAACTTGCTTATCTACCTCATTAATATTTAAAGAAAAAGCCAACTTTCCGCAAAAAGTGGGCTTTTTCCTATATCGGAATCACTACTTTAATTTTTGTCCCTACATTTTCAATTGATTCAATTTCCAGCGTTCCTTTTAATAGACTGGCTCTCTCTTTCATGCTATATAATCCAATCCCTTTCTGCCACTTGGAATCATTATATTCATGAATATTAAACCCTTTCCCTTCATCAATAATTTGAAGTTCAACGCTATTTATATTATTTATGATTCGAACGATGATCTTTTCTGTTTCAGCATATTTAGCTGCATTATTTAACGCCTCTTGAAAAATGCGATAAAGCTCGGTTTCGATCTCTGGTGAATATCTTTGCTTTTTGCCGCTAAACTCTAATTCTACTCTTATCCCAAACTTTGACTCATATCTTTGAATATGTATACGGATAGCCGAGAATAGACCGAGATTATCAAGCGAGTTCGGTCGCAGTTGGAACGCAATTGATTTTACTTCATCCATCGATTGGCTCGTTAATTCCTCTAAATGTTTTAGTTGATGAACGATTCTATCATCCACACCTAATTGTTTTAATACTTTTAGAGAAGCGAGGATATTGTATAAAGATTGTCCCACCCCATCATGCAAATGTTGTGAAACTCTCATACGTTCTTCTTCCTGCGCCAATAATATACTTGAAGTTACTTTACTTTCTTGCTCTTTTAATTTCTCTTCTGCGAATTGCCGCTCTAGTTCAGCCTTCTCTTTGTCTTCGAAAATTGCTCTAAACTGCGGGAAAAAGATTCCCCTAAATAAATAAAAATAGCCTAACACTTTAAATATATGTCCCAACAAGTTATCGATATCATATACATTTCGATAAAGTGTAAATACTAGTTCAGCAATTAATATAAAAATAATGCCAGTAAAAGTGGTTAAATCATTACGGTTTCTATTCACCAAATATTGTCTAAATATAATAACTAAAGTCGTAAAGTGAATCATACTAATTATATATTCTATTATTATCTTAGTATTAGTTACGCCAGCTCCTTCTTTAACCAACACTGGAAAGTGCCCTTCATACTTCAAAATCGAGAAGATTAATAGTAGGACAAGTAGAATTGTTATTCCTATTTTTGTGTTTTTCCATTTTTCTGTTATTTCTTCATCTTTTTGTTTTACTATATAATAGCCCATTCCAATACTTTCAATTAATCTTCCTGTTATCCAAAACCATGTTGCAACTTGAAGAGTATTATCGGATTGAAAAAAAGGCATTCCTTTATAAGATAATGTATGTAGTAAATCTATTGAGCCTACCGCAAAAAAGATTAAACTTAAATTCAATTTCTGGGAGGAATGTGTATGTTGGAATGTTAGCCATCCATGGAAAAAGATTGAATATGAAACAAAAATACTAAAAAGCTCAAACATAGTATGTGAAATTAAATAATATGAAGGATCATATATCGATGAAATCGTAATGTGCAACACTCTTGTCAGTACAAACGCGAATAATGCAACAATTACTATAATACATGTTCTTATTTCAAATTTATTAAGCAAAACCTAATCACTCCCCCCTTTCCTCCGTACCTTCATTATTTGCTAGTCGCCCCATAATTTTACTTGAAACCTTTTTATTTTTCAATTTCCAACTAAAAACACACCAAAAAATGTCAGGAAATAGTTCCTGACATTTTTATTTATTACCTTCACTTTTCATCAATAATAAATCGATAAATAACTGACAATTTAAATTAAAATCGGAAAAATCGATATTAGTATATTCTCCGATTTGCTTTAAGCGATAATTAAGTGTATTGGGATGAATAAACAATTGCTCTGCTGTTGGCTTTGATTTGCAATTATTCTTTAAATAGACCTCCAGCGTTTTTAAAAGTTCGGTTTGATTCTCATTATCTTTTTGTTTTAATTTTTCTAATTTTGGGTTCACATAATGAACTTCCTTATTATGCTCTGCAAGTGCTTGAATATACCGATAAACTCCGAGGTTCTCATATTCAAAAGAAAGATGTTCCCGTGTTCCAAGAAAAACGGCTGCCTTAATGACTTCTGATGATTCTAGAAAACTTTTCCGTAAAAGCGTTAATTGGCCATAAGCCGCACCGATTCCCGCAAATATTATTAAGGAATTCTGCTGTTCCAAGCTTTTGATAACTCTATTAACTAACTCAATCCCCTGCTCATCTATTCTATCTTTCTGTGATCTTTCACCCAAAATAACGATAATCTTATTAGACTCAATTACAATTTCAGTCATACAATCCGTTACTTTTAGGTAGGATTGAACAGTATCTTTTAAAGATTCAAATTGCTCCTCATCATGATCCTTTAGCATAAAGATAATAGTTTTAAGTAATTGAGGAATCCTTATATTAAGTAATTCTGCTTCTTGTCTTATCTGTTTTTCATTTTTTGATTGTTCCTTCAATAATTGATGAAAGAACAGTACTTTTTTTTCATCTTTTTCACGTCTGACTTGATTTCTTTTGTAGAGAATCTTCCCAATATGGGAAGAAACCTCATGTAGAAATTCAATTTCTTCTTCGGTAAGAGGCCCATCAATCTCCTGAACCCACATATACCCCATGATTTCATTTTTATATTTCGTGCTTGTCACGACCCGATGGTTTAAACCGATTTCCTCAATCTTTTTAACGCGAAACGGTATGATAATAGATTTCAACTGCTCAATAATGCCCGTTTCAATAAACTTTTCTAGAATGGGAACTGGACATTTTTTTGATAAAATTGTTTGTTGGTTAGCCTGATCGAAGTCATTTATATAATAGGAGCTATAGGATAGCAGAAAAAACTGATCATCCTCTAAAATTACTGGTCTCTTTAGTGTATGGCTGACATACTCAATGATTTTATGGATTTCAGTAAGTGATAGTGCCTTTTCTAAGTAGCCCTGCATTTTCCAGCCTCCTTCATGCACAAAACAAAATTAGTCAAACTTAGACTAACTTCATCATATCACAAACCATATAAAAAAAGAGATAAGAAATGATTCTTATCTCCGAAAAATGCTCTTCAATCTATTTTTATTTAGGCTCTTTAACTGCCTTTTCAAGTTGTTCAAAATGTTCCTCAACTAAGCCTGTAGGTTTTGCGGTCATTAAGCTGACAACATATACCGCTAATAAACTTAACGCAAAACCAGGGATCATTTCATAGAGTAAGTCTGATAACCCAGCGTTTGACCAAACGATTACTGTCACTGCCCCAACGATCATTCCTGCAAGAGCTCCCCATCTTGTCATACGCTTCCAATATAAGCTTAACAAAATGACAGGTCCAAACGAAGAACCAAATCCTGCCCATGCATAACCAACAAGGTTAAGGATTGTATCATTCTTTTGCCAAGCAAGAAATAAAGCAATAACAGAAACTAATAATACTGATAGCCGACCGATTGATACCAATTCTTTATCTGATGCTGAGCGTCGGAAAAATGTTTTATACAAATCTTCTGTTAAAGAACTTGATGTTACAAGTAGTTGTGAAGAAATTGTACTCATAATGGCTGCAAGAATTGCTGAAATTAAGAAACCTGTAATGATTGGATGGAATAAAATATTTCCTAGCATAATGAAAATCGTTTCTGGATCGTCTAGTTTCATTCCATTTATTGAATAATAAGAAAGACCAATTAAACCTGTGAACATTGCACCGCCTACAGAGAAAACCATCCAGTTCATACCGATGCGGCGTGCTTTTTTAATTTCCGAAACATGGGTAATCGCCATAAAACGAACAATAATGTGAGGTTGTCCAAAATAACCGAGACCCCATGCAAATAGTGACACAATTCCTAAGAAACTAGTTCCGGTAAAAATATTCAAAAGTGCTGGATCAATTGAACGAATCTCAGAGAATGATGTGCCAAATCCGCCAACTTCGATAATTGTTACAGCAGGTACAAGAATTAACGCTAGTACCATTATTAATCCTTGAACGGCATCAGTTAAACTTACAGCTAAGAAACCACCAAACAGTGTATAGGCAACAACAACGGCTGTGATGATAATTAAGCCGGTATGATAACTCATTCCAAAAGTACTCTCGAATAGTACTCCACCTGAAACCATGCCCGCTGATACGTAAAAGGTAAAAAAGATCATAATTACAAATCCAGAAATTAAACGGAGCAATCTTGATTTATCTTCAAAACGGTTTTCTAAATAACCAGGAATCGTGATGGAATTATTGGCAATTTCAGTATAACTTCTTAATCTTGGAGCTACCCAAAGCCAGTTAGCCCAAGCACCTAAAGTTAGACCAATCGCAATCCAAGAAGCGCTTAATCCTGTTGCATACATTGCACCAGGTAGACCCATTAAAAGCCAACCACTCATGTCTGATGCTCCTGCACTAAGAGCTGTTACCATCGGACCAAGACCACGCCCACCAAGCATATAGTCTGATAAATTAGAAGTGCGTTTATAAGCGTAGTAGCCGATCCAAAGCATGCCGATCATGTATACGCTTACAGAGATTAGTAATTGAATGTTACCCATGGTTTTTTATACCTCCTCTTTTTTCTACATTTCGCTAATTTACGTAGCAATTTGTAGTATTCTGTAGGTTTTCTGAACTATCTTTATATTACACAAATTTTAATGATTTGTGAACATTTTTTTAACGAAGTTTTTATAGTTCTTTTATTTAGAATTTTCGGAAATTAAAACCGATAGATGTTGTTAAAAATTATAATAAAAAGGTGGTGAGACCAAAAAGAATTTAGGAATTCAAAATAAACCTTTTAAGCCTCACCACATAAAATATTATTTTAACATATTATTAACATCGCTAAATTACTTTTTTACTATATCTTTTTACAACATTTCACTGATTGTCTTCGCCTGCATGTGAAGTGCTAAATAGTCCGGGCCACCTGCTTTTGAATCTGTTCCAGACATATTAAATCCACCAAATGGCTGGTAACCTACGATAGCTCCTGTACAGTTACGGTTAAAGTATAAGTTACCAACGTGGAATTCACGTTTTGCACGCTCAATGTGCTCGCGATTATTAGAAATTAGGGCACCTGTTAATCCGTACTCCGTATTGTTGGCAATTTCAAGCCCTTCATCAAAAGTCTTGAACTTAGAAAATCCTACAACAGGACCAAAGATTTCTTCTTGTTGGATTCTTCCATTTGGATCAAGGTCTGCAATGATTGTTGGTTCAATGAAGTATCCTTTTGAATTATCACCATTACCACCAGCTACGATACGTCCTTCTTGTTTACCGATTTCAATGTATTCCATAATTTTATTAAATGAAGCTTGATCAATAACTGGTCCCATATACGTTTCATAAGATTCAGGGTTTCCAGTAACCGCTGCTTTTGTAATCTCAACTACTCGATTTAATACTTGATCATATACATCTTCATGTACAACCGCTCTTGAACCTGCAGAACATTTTTGACCTGCAAAACCAAACGCTGATGCAAAGATTGACTGTGCTGCTAATTCAAGATCAGCATCTTTATCAACAACTACAGTATCTTTACCGCCCATTTCAGCAATCACACGCTTAAGATGCTTTTGTCCTGGTTGAACTACAGCCGCACGTCCAAAAATGCGAAGACCGACATCACGTGAACCAGTGAATGTAATTAAAGCAGTTTTTGGATGATCAACTAAGTAGTCTCCTACTTCCGCACCGCTACCAGGAATAAAGTTTACTACTCCTTTTGGAAGACCAGCTTGCTCTAAAACGTCGACAAACCAAGCAGCAACAACCGGAGTCGCACTTGCAGGCTTTAGAAGCACAGTGTTGCCGGTTACGATTGGAGCTACAGTTGTACCTGCCATAATTGCAAATGCGAAGTTCCAAGGCGGAATAACAACAGCAACTCCTGACGGCTGATAAACATATTGGTTCCGCTCACCCTCGCGGCTTTGTACCGGCTTACCTTTTGCTAATTCAATCATTTGTCGTGCATAATATTCCATGAAGTCAATTGCTTCAGCTGTATCTGCATCTGCTTCCTTCCATGGCTTACCCGCTTCTTTTACTAAAAGGGCCGAGAACTCATGTTTGCGACGACGAGTAATCGCAGCTGCACGGAATAGAATACCCGCTCTAGCTTCCGGATCCCAATTTCTCCATGTTTTAAAGCTTTCCGAAGCTGCTTCCATTGCCTTTTCAGCTAAGTCCTTATTAGCTTTAGAAACACGTCCTACAACTTCTTCTTTATTAGCAGGATTAATAGATACAATTTTTTGTTCTGTTGAGATTCTTTCACCATCAATTACTAGGTCATAATCCTTGCCCATTAAACCGTTTACTTTTTCTAACGCTGCTTCAAAATCCTTACGATTTTTTTCAATTGAAAAATCTGTAAGTGGCTCATGTTTGTATGGTGTATACATAAAATCTCCCCTTTTTTCGTAATTACACGATTATATTATTCATCTAAAGTTACTTATCATGTACTTTAATTAAATTTTAACTTTTAAAGCTAAACTTCCACAATGTTACATAGTAACAATAATGAAGGGCTTTCATTGTATATTTCCCACAAATTAGTTGCAAAAAAATAAAAAAGGAGCGAAAAATTTGACATTCACTCCTTTTTTATATTGGTTTCTTATCATTTGACAATATTAAAATCGTGCCAAGAATAAACAATGCACCAATCCATTCCATCATAACAAATGTCGTTTTTAACCAAATAACGGAGACGATAGCCGCTGATAATGGTTCAATTGATGCCAGCATACTTGTTTCAGATGGGCTAATATATTTTAAACTTTCAAGATAACAATAATACGGAATCAAGGTCCCAAATAAAAAGATAAACAAAACAAAAAATAAACTTCCTATTGACCACGTACCAACAAACTGCCAAGGAGGATGGACTATACTGATTCCCAATCCACCAATCACCATAGCCCAACCAATAATGGTTGGAGAATCCCAATGATCTAACAGGCTTTTTGGCTTTATCGTATAATAGGCTAATGCAAAAGCCGAGGCAATTCCCCAAAACAATGCTTCTTTTGAAATTGATAACGAATCGACTGTACCTTTAGTGACCAATAAGAATGTTCCTACCAGCGCAAACGCTAAAGCAAGCAATTCCTTCCCATTCGGAAGCTTTTTATTTAAAAAAACAAAATATACAGCAATCATGGCTGGAGCCAGGTATTGTAAAAAGGTTGCAGTTGCTGCATTGGAAGCATCAATCGCTACAAAGTATGTGTATTGGACGCTAAGCATGCCTAAAATTGAGAACATTATTAAAGACATACGGTCATTCTTTGATTCCCATATTTTAAAGACAGTCCTTTTATTTTTTGCAAAAGAAATAACCAAGAGAATTAGACCTGAAACGATTAAGCGTACAGTCACAAGCCATTCTGGCGAAAAACCTTTCACTTGAAACAGATATTGGGCAACCGTTCCTGATAAACCCCATAGCAAAGCGCTTGAAAGGACCAAAAAAATTCCTAATGCTTTACTCTTAGATGCAATTGCTTCAGCCTGCATTTTGAAATCACCTTATCTCTGCCGTGAATTTCCATAATTGAACAATAATCCTATAGTATCAAAAAAAATCAGCTTTTTGCTGACTTTTTTAATTAACCCGAGTATCTTTCTAAAAATGTTGTTTTTTCTAAAAGAAGGTTTTCAAATTCATTAGCAGGTAGTGGCCGACTAATAAGGAATCCTTGCACCCCGACACATTTATAAGGGCGAAGGAATTCGATTTGCTCAGATGTTTCAACACCTTCAGCAATCAACTCCAGCCCTAAATTTTTTCCCATTGAAATAATAGTGCTTACAATTACTTTATTATTTTCCTCAGTAAATAAATTCGTAATAAAGGAGCGGTCTATTTTTAATTGGTCAATTGGGAATGAATAAAGATAACTTAAAGAGCTATAACCTGTTCCAAAATCATCTACAGAAATACGAACTCCTAATTTTTTAAGGCTCTGTAATATCGATATCACTCTATCCGTATTTCCAGCCATACTTTCCGTTATCTCAAGCTCTAAGTTCTCAGGTTTAATTTTTGATATTTGCAAAGTTCGTGCTACAGTTTCTACTAAATCTTCTTGATACAATTGACGCAATGAAAGATTTACAGATAGTCTTAAGTTCGTAATTCCCATTTCATTCCATTTTTTCAATTGACTACAGGCTTCTATCATAACCCAATTCCCGATCGGTATAATTAAGCCCGTTTCCTCCGCTAAAGGTATAAATCTGCCCGGCTGAATCATTCCTTTATTGTGATGATTCCAGCGAATTAACGCCTCCACCCCGATGATTTCACCTGTCTCTATGTTGACTTGCGGCTGATAATGTAAAACCAATTCCTTACGGTCAAGAGCCTGACGTAAATCATTTTCTAAAAAAAGATTCTCGAGCAATTCTTTATTCATATCTGGGTGGTAGACCAACACTGCCTGTCCGTTTTTCTTAGCCTCATGCATAGCCAGTTGGGCTTGCTTTATTAATTGGTTTGTCTCTTCAATATTTTCATTAAATAAGGAAATACCCATTGAAGACGTAATATGAAATTTAAATCCTTTTGCAATCATCGGCTCTTCTATCCGTTTATGGATTGTATTTGCGATATGAATGAGTTCCTCAAGATTCTTTTTACCCGGCATGAAAAACATAAATTCATCCGCAACCACTCTGGCCAGTATTACATCATTATTACTAAATTCCTTTAATCGCTCAGCGATCGTTTTTAAAAACAGATCTCCCATTTCGTTTCCTAATGAATCATTTACGTTTTTAAAACGATTTAAATTAACAGAAACGAGGGCATAACTTTCGCCTGTATTCTCTGTTTTTTTCATATTTTCTTCAAGGCATTTCAAAAGATAGTTCCTATTATATAAACCGGTTAACTCGTCGTGATAGGCAAGATAGTTTACCTTTTCAATAACAGCCTCGAGTTTAATTTCACTTTCATATAATGCTATTTGCGCTTCTTTTTGCTTTAGAAATGCAATCAAAATCGCAACAGAAATGATACCAAGTTCAAGAATAAAACGCATTGATAAAGGCAGCGAATCAAACACTGGGATGATATATATACAAGAAAAAGTTAAAAGTAAGCCAATTAGGATTAAAATAGTAGTCCGATACTGGGTCTTGGTATTTCTAAACATCAGATGTCTCCTCGGAAGTATTTTTTAGGTTTTATACAGGAAAAACAGTGAAAAACATGTAAAAAATAATAATTTTATCACATTATAAAATATTAATGAAGGTCTGTATATAAAAAATATAATTTATTCAGGAATTGTCCTTTTTAATTAAGTATATTATTGATGTAATTATACAAACCTATATTAAGAACATAGAAGGAAAAAGGAGATTATGGAATGAGGCTTACACCAAAGCAAGTAGTAGAATTACACGGTTTTAATAATCTTACTAAATCCTTAAGCTTTAACATGTTTGATATTTGCTATACAAAAACAAAGGAAGAGCGTGAGGCTTATATAAATTATATCGATGAACAATACAATGCAGACAGACTTACCAAAATTTTGACTAATGTTACCGAAATAATCGGAGCAAATATATTAAATGTTGCCAAACAAGATTACGTACCACAAGGTGCCAGTGTTACCGTATTAATTTCGGAGGGGCCTGTTGATGAGTCGGCGGAAGAGGCGTTTGAGGAATCTCCCGGACCAATTCCAGGATCTATCGTTGCCCAAATGGATAAAAGTCATATAACCGTTCATACATATCCTGAATCTCACCCTGATGAAGGAATCAGCACGTTTCGAGCAGATGTCGATGTATCAACCTGTGGTGAAATTTCACCACTTAAAGCCTTAAACTATTTAATCCATTCGTTTGAAACCGATGTTATGACTATTGATTATCGTGTTCGTGGGTTTACTAGAGATATTTCTGGTCACAAATTATTTATTGACCATGAAATAAACTCGATTCAAAATTACATCCCCGATGAAGTGCAAGCTTTATATCAAATGATCGATGTTAACATCTACCAAGAACATATTTTCCATACCAAATGTAAGCTTAAACAATTCGATTTGGACAATTATTTGTTCGGATATACAAAAGAAAAATTGTCATCACAAGAGCAGCTTACGATTGAAAGAAAACTGAAAATCGAAATGGATGAAATTTTCTACGGCAAAAATATTACGAATGGGTTTGAATAAACCATTTTACTTTTATTCCGCAGTTGCTATGATTAAGTAAAATATTAGAAATTTTAGGGGACATAAAGCATGAGTAGAAGATTAGCTTACTTATATATTGCAACTGCGGCATTTTGTTGGGGAATTATCGGGATTTTTATTTCTTACCTTTATGAATTAGGCTTTAATCCAACACAGGTTGTTGCGATTAGATTAATTACGGCTGCCTTTGTTCTTTTTCTTTATGTTTATTTTACGAATCGGCACCTCCTTAAAATTAAACTATCCGATAGTAAATATTTTATCGGAACCGGTATCGTAAGTTTGGTGTTTTTTAATTGGTGTTTATTTAATGCACTTCAGGAAACAACGATTGCGATTGCTGCGATTTTACTCTACACTGCACCAGCCTTTGTCACTATTTTATCGAGGTTATTTTTTAAGGAGCCATTAACTGCTAGAAAGCTATCGGCTTTATTCGTAACGTTTATCGGCTGCGCTTTTGTTATCGGCGTGTTTCCAAGTACCAGTGATTCAATTTCAACTTATGGATTGATTCTCGGCATAGGAGCAGGGCTTTTTTACGCCCTGTATAGCATTTTCGGTAAATTCGCACTGATGAAGTATGACTCAATAACGGTTACAATTTTTACATTTATATTTGGAGCCGTTGCGATTGCTCCCTTCAGCGGATTGAGCTCAGTAATTCCTCTGATTTTAAATATAAAGGCGGTACTGTGCATAATCGGTCTTGGTATTGTCTCAACCGTATTCGCTTTTACATTATATACAAAAGGACTTAGCGCAGTTGAATCAAGCCGAGCATCGATTATCGCGACAATTGAACCGGTTATAGCTGCACTTTCCGGCTTTCTCGTCTTTAACGAAAGGCTCGAAGTATGGCAGTATTTAGGCATTCTGATGGTCATTGCCGCTGTCATCATTGTACAGGAACGTAATGAAAAAGAAATACCTTCGGATCTGGAGCTAACCCATTCATCATCTTCTGATATATAAGTATTTAGAATACGAATTTAGGATCCTTGGGAATTTTGATTTCAGTCAAATTCTTTTCGAGGGTTTTATGAGAAACTATTATTATCAAAACAATAAGGAGACTGATTAATTATGGAAAAACAATCCCTTCAAACATACAAAGAATATAGTGATGAAAAATTCACGAAAAGAATCATTTATAATAAAGGTGGCAGCACTGTATTCATATTAAATTTTATGCCTGGTCAACAGCTCCCTGAGCATACACACCCTGGCACAGAAGTATACCTGCTTGTACTCGATGGCGATGGCACATTCATTATCGATGGAAAAGAAATTGCTGTTACAGCTAACGATGTGGTCCATTGCGGCAGTGATGAAAAAATGGCATTTAAAAATAGCGGCACAAGCCCATTAAGTCTTTATGTTGCGTTAAATAAAATTCCTAATGAAAATTATGCGAAAGATATTTAACTAAAAAGAATTTGAATAAGGGGCTCCAAAAAATCAGCTTCCACTGACTTTTGGGACAGCCCCTTCTATTTTTTATATTAAATTTCTATTGATATAAAATATCATCCCTAAGGGCCTCTACTCTAGTTAAAGCTTGGTCAATATCCCTCTCCTCTACTCCAAAATGTGCAAGCGAGTCATGCAAATGCTTTACAATCGCATCAAAATGATTGGGTTGCAAATTCATTCCTTCATGCGCTTTCGCCATGGATTGGCCGGAATATTGATTAGGACCTCCCAATGCAAAGCTAATAAACTTGGTTTGATGTTCGCGTTGTTTATCCATATCGGTATCCTCAAAAAAGTGGTTTACAGTAGGATCCTTCAGCACCAACTCATCATAAAAATAGTCGACAACCTTTCCTATTGCTGCTTCCCCGCCAACTTTTTCATATAATGTTTGTTCCATAAAAATACATCCTTTCCTAGTGAAGTCACAAAATGTATTTTCCTCAAACTTCGAGTAATTTATACTGCTACCCCCAAAAAACATGTTTTAACGTAGAATTATTTAATTAGCAAAGAATGAATTTGACACAGAATGGATGAACTATATGTTTTTTACTCATAATATTGGAATTGGGATCGATTTAGGATCAACAAATATTTTATTGCACCAAAAAGGAAAAGGGATCATCTTTCAGGAACCTTCTGTTATCGCCATTAATGTTGAAACAAATGAAGTTGTGGCAATAGGTAATGAAGCCAAAAATATGGTTGGAAAAACTCCCAAAAATGTAGAGGTAATAAACCCTATTAAAAATGGCGTTATTTCTGATTACAATCGGACAGCTCAAATACTTAAAATACTAATGAAAAAAGTAACAAATGGGAGCAGCTTATCATCATTTAGAAAACCAAATGTCGTAATTGCAGCACCAACAAAATCAACCCCAGTAGAAAAGCGTGCCATGATCGATGCCGTTAAAAATTGCGGTGCAAAGCAGGTTCATATTATTGAAAACACAATATCAGCTGCAATTGGCTCCGAGCTAAAGGTTGATGAACCCATTGCAAGTATGATTGTTGATATCGGTGGTGGCACAACAGAAGTTGCGATCATTTCCTACGGTGGTGTTGTTGCTTGCCATACGCTTAAAATTGGCGGGGACAAATTTGATGAAGATATCACCCAGTATATTCGCAAAAAATATAATTTACTTATTGGTCAACAAACAGCTGAACAAATTAAAATAGAGATTGGTTTTGCAACGAAAAATCATGATGAAATAAATTGTAATGCCCGCGGCAGATACTTGGTCACAGGGCTTCCGAATACAATTACACTATCATCTAAAGAAGTTCATGATGCAATGAAAGAATCTTTGGAACAAATTTTAGCTACGATTCGTTTAACTTTAGAAGAGTGTCCACCTGAATTAAGTGGGGATATTGTTGATTATGGAATTACTTTAACTGGCGGTGGGGCCCTTTTAAAAGGAGTCCAGGAATGGCTAAGTGAAGAAATACATTTACCAGTAAATCTTGCCCCTTCACCACTTGAATCTGTAGTGATCGGTACTGGGAAAGCACTTGGGTTTGTCGACAAAATGAAAAACGATACCGCTTCTCTCTCTTATTTTAAGGACAAGATACAAAATACTGCAAATTAGGTTGGGGAGTCTTTGATAGACTCCCACCGCAGGAATGGAAATAAGAGATTGACCACAAATTCTATTACAAGAAATGTTCGTATGGCTATAGCAAGAGAAAAAAACTCACTTAAAACCTTGAAATAGGAATTAAGCGAGTTATATTTTTTCAACTTTTATTTTATTAACACGGTTTCTTTTCCACTTTCATCAATGGAGTACTTATGATCCTTGGATGCTTCTTCGATTTCTTTATAAGCCCAATGAGTTGTTGGTACATCTATAAAAGTTGGTTTAACATCACCATATAGTGGTCCTCGTTTTAGGATTCTGTTAACAATCGTAACTGCTTCTGCTCTTGATAGCGGCTTATTAGGTTGGAATGTACCATCTGGCATTCCATTCATGATATTAGCTTTATCAACAAGCATGATTGCTTGCTCGGCCCAATGGCCTTGAATATCTTTGGCGCTAGATGAGCCTGTTCCTTCTAGTTTGAGCCATCTAGAGACAATAGCAGCCATTTCTGCTCTTGTTATTGATTTATTCGGACCAAATGTATGATCTGAATAGCCTCTCATAAGTCCGGTTAGTTGGGCTTTTTCTATCGAAGTCATTGCCCAATGCCCTGCTGGAATATCTACATAACTTGTTGGTGAAGTATTTTCTTTTAGCTCACCGTCATAGACACGTGAGAGTAAAGAAGCCATTTCTGCCCGACTGATACTATTAGCCGGTTTAAAAGTGCCATCTGGATACCCAGAGATATAGGCTTTATGAACAGTACCCTCTACCTTTTTATCCTTTTCCAGTTGTGCAAAATACTCCTTTGAGCCTTCCACGTACACTAATGTGAATGTACTAAATTTATCAATTCCAAATTCAATGCCTAATGTACCATCTTCATTTGTAATAAAAGTACCTTTGATTACCTCTTTTGTACCATCACTATGTTCAATGAAAATGACAAGATCATCTAAGATTCTTTGTCTACTCTCTTTGTCTTTCGGTAAGTCTTCTTCACGAATTGGCATCGTAATCGTAACTGGTTGGCTTTGGAGGTTCGTCTCAATTTCTGCCGGTCTGCCTAGTACTTGAATATCTCTTCCTTGCACTACATCTTGAACGATTTGTTCTTGTTTAGCTCTTTCAGCTATTTGGTCTTTTTCTTGCTGACCTTTAATAGGAACCACTCGGAAATAGAGATCTTGGTTAAATTTCTCTAAAGTAGTGTTCGGAATTGTGAGCTTTGCATTTTCTGTTTTAATTTCTAAGTCAATTCCTCCAGACTTTATCGCTGTTAAAGCTATTTTTGGAATGGACACATTTACTTCCGACACTTTATCTTCAGCATCCGGTATGACAATCCGTGCCGTCTTCTCACCTTGATTTTTTAGTGCAGCTATCGTTTCTTTAGCACTTTGTTCCGTCATCACCACTGAATCTTTAACTGTTCCATTTGAACCAGCGGTTCTTTGGATAGTGGTTTGCGAAACAGTTGTTCCCGTTGTGCCGCTTTGAACCGGAACCGTTATCTGGGTGCCTTGTGATGGAGCACCTCCGCCTCCACCTCCACCGCCAACAGAAGGTCTAGCGATAACGTTAAATGTATCATTGACAACGTTTGTCTCCTGCCCTACGACCACTTTATAGGTCCCATAAATGGCATCATTCGATAAGGAAAAAGTCTTTGAATAGTTTCCATTATCAAGGACAGATAATACTTCAATATAAAGAATTACATTGTTCGGATCGTATACCTTTGCAATGACTTCTGTAAAAGGACTTGTACCAGAAATCGTGACTTGATCTCCACGATATTTATCCGTGATGTCTGTAACGTTTAATGCTGCTGCTTGCACATTTGATATTGGATTGAACACCATTATGCAGATAAGCATGGTCAAGAACAATAATGGTAGTTTTCTCACCATAAATTTCCCCTTTCACTTACTTTATTATTTACTTGATATAGGAGGGGGGAAAATCCGCCCTCCTCTAGCTGAAAATACTTAATTTTGGATGGTGAGAGTCTTTGAATCTGCTAAACTTCTTCCTACATCTGTTTGATTGGTTATATCTTTATCCAATACATTGACAATGACAGTATAGCCAGAGCCAGTTACATTAAAGTAGGCTGATACGTTCTCCGTTGCTTGTAATGTTTTCTCAATAGCTACGACACTTACTGGGGTTGTTCCTTTCATGAGCTGGAAGACAACATACTTTGTACCTGAAGTTGGATTTGTATCATCCTGTAAGGAAATCGTTGCAGCGGCTTTAATTCCACCTGAATTACTTAAAGATCCTTCAATTTGGTACGGCTTGGTCTGATAAACAAATGTCTTGATAACTTCATTGCCAGACGCATCTTTAATATAAACTGTGTAGATTCCTTCTTCACTTATAATAAAGTCGTTTCCAGTAAAGCCATTTCCATCATTTACAAAATCAAATTTAGTCTTATTCCCTTTGAGCCATTTCTTTTCAACAATCTGACTTGATGTATTTCCAATTGAAACAGAAACCTTTGTTCCATCATTTGTAGATAACGGTAGTAGCTCAATTTGGATAGATGGAAGAGTAATCGTTTCAACTATTACATATCCTACACTTTCATTACCAGCGTTATCTTTGACATACACCGTGTACGTGCCGTTTTCATGGACATTAAACGTTGTACCAACTAGCTCTGTGCCCAAAGCCGCAAAATCACTTGGAAGGAGAGTTCCTTTTGCCCATTTTTTCTCTTTGATTCCACTTTGATTTTCATCAATATCAACGGCAATTGTTGACTCAAAGTTGATGGCGTCATGGTCCACTACAGTGGCAGTTACAACAGGTGCCGTATTATCTATATTACCAACTGTTACATGGGCAATTCGTTCATTTCCTGCATCATCTTTTGTATAAATCGTATACGTATTATTTTCTGAAACAGTAAATTGATAGTTTAATTCAATGACATCACTTGTCATAGTCCGTAGCATTGGGACTAGCTCTGGAATTTCCATTTCCAGTACTGGTTCAATCACAGCTTCCGGTGCCAGTGGTGCGTTTTCCTCTCCTATTTGCTCATCCGCTGGAGTTTCTGGTACTTTCTCTTCTGATTGTTCATCTGCTGGAGCTTCCGGTGTCCCTTCTTCTGATTGATCATCCATTGGAGTTTCTGGTGCTCCCTCTTCTGATTGTTCATCCGTTGGAGTTTCTGGTGCTCCCCCTTCTGATTGTTCATCCGTTGGAGTTTCTGGTGCTCCCCCTTCTGATTGTTCATCCGTTGGAGTTTCTGGTGCTCCTCCTGACAGTGCATCGTCTGCTACATCAACAATTGAATCCTGCTGCGAAGTTTCTTCAGGGTTCAATTCTCCTACAGTAGTTTCTGCTATTTGTCTCGTAAAGGTTGAATCTATCCCAAACGGTGTTAATTCATAACCACTGCCATCGCTAAAATAGCTGGCATCTTGTTCCCCAACTGCCCATCTCGTCGTTGCAATGGAACCACCTTTCTCCCTAACTGTTGCCGATATAGTGACATCACCAGTTGTCCATTCAGTTGGTACATCAACTAGAATCACTGGTAGTTCATTATCAATGGAGGATACTTCTACCGTTTCAACAACTTCATTGCCAGCAACATCGCGAATGTAGACTGTATAATTACCATTCTCTGTTACAGCGAAACTACCATCTACAACAAGAGAACCCACATCTTTAAAGTCACCTGCAATTCTTGTTCCTTCAAGCCATTTGATAATTTCGACACCAGAATCTTGATCGGAACCGTCTACTGCAATCAACACCTTATCATTTGTAGCTGTATTATCTACACTTACATCAAGAGTTGGCAGGGTTGTATCAATATTACCAACAGTAAAGGTGTATACAGATTGGTTGCCTGCTACATCTTGTGCATAAACCGTATAAGTACCATTCATAGCGACCTCAAAAGAATCAGAGAAGCTCGTACCATTCGATAAGAAATAATTCACATCGTTCTCATCTACCGCCCATTTTGTACTAGCAATACCACTACCTGAATCTGTTATTATTGGTGTCACAAGTAGAGGTCTATTAGTCCATGTTGTTGGCGGTGTGTATGAAATCTGTGGTGCATCTATGTCATGTAATTTTAAAACTTTCAGTACAAATACTTTGGTTGTGCTTACTCCACCTTTTGTAATCGTTGCTGTTAATGTCACGCTCGCATCTCCCGCACCGTTCGTCGGGCGTATAACCGTTCCATCTAGACCTATCACATTTGTGGCATCACTTGCCCATGTGATGGTTGTGCCGTCTGCTCCTGTTGTTGGCAAGGTCACAGACTGTGTAACGGCATTAATGCTATCTCCTGTTCCGTAGCCTATCTCTAGGGCTGCTTTTGCATTCGTAACAGCTTCTGCATCGGTTTGCGATTGCTTCAATACTTTCACGACAAACACTTTGTTTGTGGTTTCTGTGCCTTTGGTGATCGTGGCTGTTAACGTCACGCTCGCATCTCCCGCACTATTCGCTGGGCGTGTTACCGTTCCGTCGTTCGCAATTACGCTTGGAGTATCACTATTCCACGTAATCGTTGTGCCGTCTGCTCCCATTATTGGCAACATCACGGACTGTGTAACAGCATTGATGCTATCCCCTGTTGCATAGCCAATCTCCAGCGCTGCTTTCGCATTCGATACGGCTTCTACATCGATTTGCGATTGCTTCAATACTTTTACGACAAACACTTTCGTCTCAGTTACGCCGCCTTTGGTGATCGTGGCTGTTAACGTCACGCTCACATCCCCCGCACTGTTCGCTGGACGTGATACCGTTCCATCTACTCCTATCACATTTGTGGCGTCACTTGCCCATGTGATCGTTGTGCCATCTGCTCCTGTTGTTGGCAAGATCACAGACTGTGTAACTGCATTGATGCTATCTCCTGTTCCGTAGCCAATCTCTAGCGCGGCTTTTGCATTTGTTACCGCTTCTACATCGGTTTGCGATTGCTTCAATACTTTTACGACAAACACTTTCGTCTCAGTTACGCCGCCTTTGGTGATCGTGGCTGTCAACGTCACGCTTGCATCTCCTGCACTGTTCGCTGGGCGTGATACCGTTCCATCGTTCCCAATTACGCTTGGAGTATCACTATTCCACGTAATCGTTGCTCCGTCTACACCTGTTGACGCTAGGGTGACATCTTGCGTTACTGCATTTACGCTATCTCCTGTCGAATAACCAATCTCCAGCGCGGCTTTTGCATTCGTTACGGCTTCCGCATCCGTTTGCGATTGCTTTAACACTTTCACGACAAACACTTTGCTAGTGGTTTCAGTACCTTTGGTGATCGTCGCTGTCAACGTGACACTTGCATCCCCCGCACTGTTCGCTGGGCGTGATACCGTTCCATCGTTCCCAATTACGCTTGGAGTATCACTATTCCACGTAATCGTTGCTCCGTCTACACCTGTTGACGCTAGGGTGACATCTTGCGTTACTGCATTTACACTATCCCCTGTCGCATAACCAATCTCCAGTGCTGCTTTCGCATTCGATACGGCTTCCGCATCCGTTTGTGATTGCTTTAACACTTTCACGACAAACACTTTCGTCGTAGTTTCAGTACCTTTGGTGATCGTCGCTGTCAACGTCACGCTTGCATCTCCTGCACTGTTCGCTGGGCGTGTTACCGTTCCATCGTTCCCAATTACGCTTGGTGTATCACTATTCCACGTAATCGTTGTTCCATCTACACCTGTTGACGCTAGGGTGACATCTTGCGTTACTGCATTTACGCTATCTCCTGTCGCATAACCAATCTCTAGCGCGGCTTTTGCATTCGTTACCGCCTCTACATCAGTTTGCGATTGCTTCAATACTTTCACGACAAACACTTTCGTCGTAGTTTCATTGCCTTTGGTGATCGTGGCTGTCAACGTCACGCTTGCATCTCCTGCACTGTTTGCTGGGCGAGTTACCGTTCCATCGTTCCCAATTACGCTTGGTGTATCACTATTCCATGTAATCGTTGCTCCGTCTGCTCCCATTGTTGGCAACATCACGGACTGTGTAACAGCATTGATGCTATCCCCTGTTGCATAGCCGATCTCTAGCACTACTTTTGCATTCGATACGGCTTCCGCATCCGTTTGCGATTGCTTCAATACTTTTACGACAAACACTTTCGTCTCGGTTACGCCACCTTTGGTGATCGTTGCCGTCAACGTGACACTCGCATCCCCCGCACTGTTCGCTGGACGAGTTACCGTTCCATTGTTCGCAATCACGCTTGGAGTATCACTGTTCCACGTAATCGTTGTTCCATCCGCTCCTGTTGACGCTAGGGTGACATCTTGCGTTACTGCATTTACGCTATCTCCTATCGCATAACCAATCTCTAGCGCGGCTTTCGTAACCGCCACTGGGTCAATTTCCGTTACTACAACTGTTTCGGAAATAGTATTTCCTGCCTTATCACGAACCCATACTGTATATGTTCCATTTAGCTCAACGTTAAATAATAATCCGTCAAATGTAGTTGCCTGTGCATAATCAACATCAGTACCAAGCGCAAACTTTTTCTCCGCTATACCCGATACATCATCGCTAGCATCTACTGCAATTGCCACATATTGGTTCGTTACTTGTGATACTGACTTTTGGATTTTATTAATTTTCGGCGCAACTTTATCCACTAAAATGGTTCCCGTATAGGTAATTGATACTGAATCATTTGTAGTTGAACTGCCGTCATTTACAACAATATCAATATTTGTATAGGTTCCTTCTGACAGCTCACTGCCTTCCCACTCTAACTCCCAATTACCAAGTGCATCTACTGGAGTTGTTTTTTGTTTGCCATCAATTGTCGCAGTTACGTTCAATATATCTTGCCCTATCGATCCCGATAAAAATTGACCAGCATTAACATCTGTTGCTGTACCTGCCAAAATAACTTTACCATCAGCATTTACAATTTGATCCTCGTTCGAATCTATTAGGGTAATACTTGGCTCATTATTTAAATACTCAATTGAAATATCATCTTTCGTTGCAAATTGAACCACTGAAGCAGGTGCGTTTATAAAGGCATTATCTAAGAATTCAACTTTTATGTTGTTAACATTATTCCCTAGCCCATGATTATCGGCATTTCCTGTCAGCTGCAAGTTAATTTGCTTTTCATTAATAAGTGTAGCTACAGGTGTTAATCCTGCTGGAACATTTAATACGTTAACTTTATCACTCGCTACAAAGTCTTCACCTGTCGTTCCATTAAACTCATCAAGATCCAATGTGATCGTAATCGGCGTTGTACTGATTGAACCGTCATTGCTGTCTGCTTCCATAAACGTTGCAGGGACATACGTTAAGCTTGCTATACCTATAAATTCAATCTTCAAGTCGTCCTTTGTTGCATTTTGTACTTTCGTAGCATCTCCACTTACAAATGCTCCATTATTAAATGTAAAAGTCAAATCATCGACATTGTTATATTCCAAATGTTTACTAGCTTTTCCGGTCAACTTAACTTCCAAAACGGTATTGCTTATTCGTTGTGCTACTGCTGTTAAACCGTCCGGTAGATTAGAAACTTCCAATTTTTCCAATGCTACAAAATCATCGCCATCGTTTCCAGTAAACTGATCGTCGCTCAATTCAATTGTAATCGCTGTTGTTGCTATGGAACCATCATCTATTTCTGATTCTGTAAAAACAGTGCTTAAATACGTTAAGCCACTTACATCTGCAAAGTCGATTTGAAGGTCATTTTTAGTCGAATTGACAACCTCTGAAATATCTCCTTTTGTAAAAGCCGTTTTATCAAATGTAAAGGTTAAATTGTTTACATCATTTACATTTAGATGATTTGCAACTGCCCCTTCCAACGTCACTTGTAGCTCAGTACCACTTGTTCGTATTGCTTTTGCAGTTAAACCATCCGGTAAATTTGTAACCTTTAATTTATTCGTTGCAACAAAGTCCTCATCCGAGTTACCTGTAAATGTATCATTTGCTATTGTTATCGTGATTGGCGTTGTACTAATTGTTCCGTCGTTCTTTTCGGATTCTTTAAAAATCAAACTAGAATACGTTAAAGTGCGTGGATCAGCAAAATCAATTTTTACGCCTGATTTTGAACTATTTGTAACCTTGGCAGCATTTCCACTTGTAAATGCTGAATTATCTAAAAATGAAATTGTTATATTGTCTGTATCATCGATATCAGAATGATTATCCGCTTCCCCTTCTAAGGTAACATATAAAGAAGTACTACTCTCACGAATGACTTTCGCCTGTAAACCATCTGGTACCCCTTCGATCAATACTTTATCAGTAAAATTGTCGCCATCGTTTCCGGTAAATGTATCATATTTTAAAGTAATCTTTAACGGATTCTGGAAATCCTTTACATTTCTTTGGATGGTTCCATCATTTGCTTCCGTCTCCACAAACGTATCACCGTAATACGTTAAGATTGGTGCCGGATCAAAAAAGTCAATTTGCAAATCATTTTTAATTGCATTATTAACAATAGATGCTTTTCCATTTGTAAAAGCTGAATTTAAAAATGCAATTGTTAGGTTATTTACATCATGAATATTTTCGTGTTTAGTAGCTGTCCCGCTTAAAGATAATTCAAGTTGATTGGCACTTGTTCGTATTGCATGCAATTGAAGATTTGCAGGTAGATTGGTTACTTGCAATTTTCCAGACGTAGTTGCTGCAAAATCTTCGCCATCTACACCGGTAAACGTATCATTCGCCAATGTAATCGTAATTGGTGTCGTACTAATTGAACCATCATTTAAATCCGATTCATAGAACTTAGAACCGGAATAGCTTAAGGATGGCGCAGTTGTGATAGTTACAGTTCCTTCTGTTACATCAACAATTACATTTTCCCCGAAGCTATCTGTAAACTCGGAAGTGTAATCCTCGTCTGTATCCAATGTTATTGAAGTATCTCCTGAAGATGCTGTCTCTTTTATCTTAAATTTAATGGCAATTAACTCTTGAAGGGTAGAAAGCGCAGTGTTCCCAAGCCCAGTAATCGATAATTTACCATTCTCTTCATCATTCTCAATGCCAATATTATATTTCGAAACAGTTGTTTTTTTAGTAAAAGTCACATAATCAAGCACATTTTGATCATACTCTAAATTTAGATTAAAAGATTTAACATTAGAAGTAATACTGCTTATCGAAACAGGAATTTCTACTACATCCCCTGCAAACCCTGTTATAGAACCAATAGCAATCTTAGCTGTCGGATTGCTGAAGTCAATTTCAAGTGGATCACTTGTTGTCATCTTAACAACAGCCGTATTTCCTTTTGTAAAAGCTTGGTCCTTAAGGGTAATTCTTAAATTGTCTGCAGTCGTAACATCATTCACATCTAGATGGTTTGTTGCATTCCCTATTAAACTAACTTCAATTTGATTTGCACTTGTTCGTTCAGCACTAATACTAAGTCCAGCAGGTAGTTTAGTTGAATCCCAGTCCAAATACGCTGTAAAATCTTCTCCATCTGTATCAACAAATGTATCATTCTCTAATGTAATCGTAATCGGTGTTGTAAATGAGCCATTATTGGCTTCTGCCTCCGTAAATTTAGTAGCCGAATAATTTAATTTCCGAACGGATACAGCTCCTTCTGTTACAGTTCCGATGATATTATTTCCTTCAATATCAGTAAACTCAAGTGGCACAGAGATATCATCTGTGACAGCACTTATTTTTAATGCTTTTTCCCCAGTTGTTGCACCAGCTTTTACTTTAAACTTAATTTTGAATAAATCTTGGGTTGTTGTAATCGGATTATCTCCACCACTCATGTCAACCCAAGCTGTTTTTAATACCCCTTCATCATTAATGGCATTGTAAGCAAAACCTATATCATCTTGTATTGCAGGACTTACATCAACAACCTCTAATGCATCTTTATCGAAATCAATAAACATACCATATGCGGCAATATTTGATGATACATTAGTAATAGCTACAGGCACCTCTATTTCTTCACCAACAAATGCTGCTACCTCACCGATTTTGATTTCTGCTGTTCCATCCGCAAAGTCAATGGCTAAATTATCCATTGTTGTATTCTGTACAATAGATGTAGTTCCATTTGTAAATGCTGTATCCTTAAATGATAATTTGATGTTACTAATATCATTGCTATTGGCATGATTAGCAGCTTTTCCTGTTAAAGTCACTGCAAGTTGATTAGCAGTCGTGCGGATAGCACTTAAAGATAATCCTTCTGGCAGATTTTCAACTTCTAATTTATTGTTTGTTGCAAAATCCTCACCATCTGTACCGGTAAACGTATCGTTCGTTAAGGTAATCGTAATCGGTGTCGTGCTGATTGAACCATCATTCGCAGCTGCTTCGACAAATGTTGTACTAGAATATGAAAGTGAAGGAGCTTCGCTAATTGCTATTTTACCAGCTATTACGTTGGCTAATACTCTCTTATTGTTGTCATTTTTTAGCACTATTGGTGATGATTGTGTCGCACTAAGTATAATAGGCATGTCCCCAGAGTAAGCTTCATTTTTCGCTTTAAATTTGATTGTGAATAACTGTTGTTTCTCCACACCAGTTAATGGATTAAGCGTGCTTGTTAGATCTGGCCAGCCAACACTAATTAACCCTTTTTGATTATCAAAGCTTGAAAAAGCATTTAAATTTATTGGAGAAATACTTATTACTTGGAATTTATCTTTTGCAAAATCCAAAATCATATCATAGGAAGATATGTTTGAAGGAATATTGCTTATTGAAACAGGCACTTCAAATTCTTGCCCTTTATATGCATTAAATGGTATTTCAGTACCAATAGTAATGTCAGCTAATGCAAAATATCCATCACTTGTAAGCTCTAGTTCTTGTAACCATGTTTGAGAATCAATACTCTTTCCATACTCAACTGAAGTTGGATCAAAAGGGTCAAATATCCCTCTAGCTTGCTTGGTAGTTGATTGATTCCAATAAAGATTGTTAAATCGCTTTTTAGTTAAGTCGGGGCCACCATAGGTCGTTGTATATCCAACAATCCCTCCTGGATTATAAGTACCTGTAACTTCCCCACTAGCATAAGAATTTCCAAGCGTACTCGATGCGTCATTGATGCATCCAATTAAACCGCCAACGTTAGATACTCCCTTTACTGTTCCATTTGCAATGGCATTGTTGACTTTAGAAGAAAACCCTACTTTCCCAAAAAGACCCCCAACATTATAATGGCCCGTTACGCCGCCTGTAAAATGCACTTTATTAACAGTCCCAGAATCTAATACACCTATTAATCCCCCTGTACCGTCATCAAAACTACTATTATTCAGATCACCAACCACAGATACTGCTGAAGTTGCATTCGTAATAGTAGTTTGATAAGCATAGCCTAGTAAACCACCTAGCGATCCATTTCCTGAAAATCCCGCCGTTCTACTTCCCGAAACTGTTCCATTTGTCACATGAACATTTTCTATTGTTGAGCTGAAACTGGATGCCGCTAGAGTACCTACTGAATAGGATTGAAATAATCGGTTTTCTAAATTTATGTTTACTCCATCTATTGTGAGATTTTTTATTGTTGCATCTTGCAAGGTAATAAATAGGCCCGTATTTTGATACCTAGATTCAGTAATTGTTAAATTACGAATGGTCTTATCATTACCATTAAGCGTTCCTTTAAATCCACTGCTAATTGGCTGCCAATTTGAATAACTGCTTAAATCAATATCATTCACTAATTTAAAATTCTTGTCACTATACTCTCTTAAATTCAAGGCATTAAGCTGATCTGCCGTAGTAATCAGATAAGGGTCATCAACTGTGCCAGTGCCAGTAAACATTTTAATGATGCCAGTTGCCGCACTTGATACAGCAGCTCCAGTTCCTTTTTCATTTTTCGGAATAACCTCTACTTTAATTACTTTGCCCGCATCAGCAGCTTTGATTACATAAGTATTAACAGCAGATGCCGGTTGAACCAATGTTTTATTATATATTCCATTGGAGTCATAACTGTAGAATGCAAAAGTCGTGTCCGTCTCTAGATCTCCATCGGCATCAGTATACGTATAAGTGGCTGTTAAGGTTGAACCTACTTCTGCTGTTCCAGTAAGCTCTACGTTTGATGCAACCGGCAGTTGATCGCTATTGTTGTTAAAAACACGGAGTGTTGGATAACCTACTCCTTCCTGAATCGTCCATGTATTAGCAAAGTCCCAGCCAACATATGTCGCCTGTTGCTTCATCTCTACCGTAGTTTTTCCTATACCTTTCCCAGTATCAGATTGGCCTGTTGTAGTTTGATCGTAATAACTGTCTACTACCGTACCAACATTATTGACTGCTACAATACCACCTGTAATATCGGCAGCGGCAGCACCACCCACTCTTCCTATGGCATAACTATTACTAATTGTTCCAATATTAATTCCTACGATTCCACCAAAATTGTTTTTGGCATCGGAATTAAGACCTACGTTCGCCGCAGAATAACTTGAAGTGATTAATCCCTCATTAGTCCCAACAAGTCCGCCAAATTGATACTTACCAGCTACCGTACCCGATATAAAACAATGGCTCACACTTCCAGACGAGTATCCCGCAAGTCCGCCCACATGTAGCCATCCCTTAATATCAACATTCTCTAAATATATATTTTTCAAATTGGAATTGCCTAGTTCCCCGAATAAACCCACAAACTGGGTATTAGGTCGATAAATTTTAAGATTTTTAATTTTATGACCAGCCCCATCGAGTGTGCCCTCAAAAAAATCAATCGGCAACCAACCTTCCCCTGCACTATATCCACTTAAATCTATATTATTTCCCAATTTAAAATGTGCTGATTGAAAATTACGAACAGCATCCAGCTGCTCCGCTGTTGTAATGATGTAAGGATCTGCTACTGTACCAGTCCCTGAAGAAAATATTGCTCCTGCACTTGCATCACTTGGCATTGAAATTGCAATCGGCATCGCCCCTGCTGTGGCAAGGATCATCATCAGCCCTTTTTTACTAAGTGGGAACTTGCTAATATTTTTATTGTTCATCTATAATTCTCCCCTCTTCTAAATCTACCCATATAATTAATTCATTATTTAGAAATGACTACTTCACCTGAAATACTTTCCACTCATCACCTCCAAATTTGATTAGGCTGACGAGATAGGTTACAGCCTTGGTTGTTGTCCCTGCTTGTTGGTAGAACACTTCTAGATTACATCTTGAAATCGGGTCTTCTCCCGCTGTTGAGACAAAGACGTCGTTTTTCATGGCAAAGCCCTTTTCATAATCATGAGAAGCAAGGGCATACTTGGGTGTGTATTCTTTCATATATTGATCAACCTGCTGGAAAATCCCCAGTTGCTCCTGTAAAGTAATGATTTCAATCGTTTGGGTTATTTCTTCTGGCTGCGGTTCCTCAGGCTCTTCCATTATTTTTTCATCATTTTTAAATAGCTTGGTACGCAAGCGGTCCCATAATGTTTGTTTCATCGTCCCCCTCCTCCCATAATTCTTTCAAGCTATGAAACAACGCTTCTCTTACTTGTTCCTCCATCGCTTTATAGAGCTTCCATGCTTCATCGTGAAAAATCAGTATCGGGTCACGCTGTTCATAGACACGGGAGTGCAGGCTTTGTTTCAAATGGTGGATTGTATCTAAATGGACAGCCCAGCCTTCATCAATCAGCCCTATATATAGTTGGAGGAGCTGCCTTTGTTGAAGCGGTGAGAGCTTTTTAACCCGTTCACGCCAAAGTTCCTTTTCTTTTTGCACCAACTCGAACTGTTCATAATAATCCCCATACTCTCCACCGATAATCTCATCCACCTTTGGATTATCCTTAGTTGGCAGCGTATTTTCTAAATAAGCAGCAATGTGGTTTTGCGCGGTTTCCAGCCACTCCTCACCTACAAGCACTTGGCGGCGATGGTTGTAAAAAAGATTGCGTTGATCATGAATCACGGAATCCAGTAAAAAGACAATCGTGCGAATCGCAAAGTTTTGCTCTTCGACTTCTTTTTGAATCTTTTCAAATAAATCATTGTTTTTGACACTTTTTTTCCATTTTTCAGTTCTCTCTCCGGCAAAGCGGACCATCAATTCATCTTCCCATGACAAGAAAAACTTTGATTTTCCCGGGTCGCCTTGTCTGCCTGCTCGTCCACGGAGCTGACGGTCAATTCGTCTGCTTTCATGCTTTTCTGTACCGATTACATACAAGCCGCCTACATCAGCAACACCTTCACCTAAAACAATATCCGTTCCCCGACCGGCCATATTGGTAGCAATCGTAATCATACCTTTTTCTCCTGCTCTGGCGATCATCGCTGCTTCTTCCTTTTCTGTTTTGGCATTGAGGAGTTGATGAGGAAGGCCTGCTTTCGTAAGCAAGTCTGCAATATGCTCAGACTGGGCGACTGAAGTCGTACCGACCAGCACTGGTTGTCCACATTTATGGCTTGCCTTTATTTCTGCTAAAACTGCTTCATATTTTTCTAGTTTCGTTGCAAAGATTTGGTCGTCTACATCTTCACGGATGACTGGCTTGTGCGTTGGAATGACCGCTATTTCAATGCCATACAAGTCATGAATTTCTCCTTCCTCCACCTGAATCGTTCCCGTCATGCCAACAACTGTTTCGTATAAACTAAATAGCTTTTGAATCGTTATCGTTGCTTTCACACGATTTTCTTCACTTAAGATCAGACCTTCCTTCGCCTCAATCGCTTGATGCAGTCCGTCATTATATTGTCTGCCTTCTAAAATCCGGCCTGTAAATGGATCGATCAGCTGAATTTTATCTTCATCAACAATGTAATGCTCATCTTTTTTCAAAAATACATGGGCTTTTAAGCTTTGCAGCAAAAAATGAAAGATTGGAGCATGTTCACCATCATATAAATTATTAATCATTAATACAGCTTCCAGCTTCCTAATCGCCGCTGGTGTAAAAATCACTTGGTTTGTCCTTAAATCCAGTTCATAGTCCTTTTCCTTCTCCATTTTCGCAACAAGCTTCGAGCAAACGGAATAGATATCCGGCGGAGCTTTTTGCTTTTCAGAAATGATCAGTGGCGTCTTTGCTTCATCAATTAAAATGCTGTCCACTTCATCAACGATGGCAACTTGGAGAGCAGGCTGTACCATTAGCAGCCTGTCTTTAGCAATATGATCGCGCAAATAATCAAAGCCAAATTCATTGCACACACCATAAGTCACATCCTGCATATAGGCTTGTTTTTTCTCAAAAAGCTGCATTTCAGATAAATTCAAACCAACCGTAATTCCTAAAAACCGAAACACCTTTCCCATTTGTTCATAATCTCTTTTTGCCAAATATTCATTCACTGTCATCACATGAACCTTTTTGCCTAATACGTTGTACCAAATAGCAGGAAGAACAGACATAATTGTTTTACCTTCTCCCGTCGCCATTTCTGCAATCTTTCCATCCGCAAGCACCCAGCCCGCCATCAGCTGAACATTATGTAAATCAATTTGGAAAACTCGCCAAATCACTTCTTTCACTAAAGCAAATAAATAACAACGGAACTTTTCATCACGCACTTTTTTCTCTCTTAACTGAATAAATACAGTTCGCAATTGGTCATCAGATAAAGATTGATAGTTTCCATGTAATTCATTAATCACTTGGACGAACTGAAGGGTTTTGGTGTTATTTTTTTCAGCAATATATGATTTAAATTTTTTCTTTACCATCCATTTATCCTACTTTCTGTATTAATTATCGGGAAAAGTATAAAAAATGATAAAAGAAATCTAGTAGTCTACATGCCCCCCAATATTACTTCCTATCTAAGACAAAATGCCTAAAATTTTCATAGTAAATTTAGTATATACAATGATACTGAACAATTTCTGAACAAAAATGACCAGAACCATTTCAGGCATGGCACTGGTCATTTTCATTTGTTTCTGCAGTTGTAAATAAAGATTCATAATCTTCGTCAACTTGATTACTTTTCTCTATATATTGTTGAATATAGGAAACACCTACTCCAAATAAAATAAAAAAGATTGGGGAAGTTCCAATAATAGAATCATTAAACAGAGCTTGGATTATATAGGCCATCCAGCCCATAAATAAAGTCATTAATAATATGGATGACTGGTCTTGTAATTGAACTCTCCATAAAACTTTACAATATTTCCATAAATGCATGACTAACAATGCAAGAAACGCCAGTAATGCAATCATTCCTGAGCCAAAGGCAAGTCCAATATACAAATTATGTGGTTTATCGACTACGATATCACTACTTTCCAGACCAGAGATAATCCCGACATCATTTTGTGGAAAATGATAGGCAAGTGTGTCGATACCATAGCCTAAGAACGGCCTTTCTTTAATTAGTTCAACCGTTTTTTCCCAAATGTACAGCCGGCCTGTACCTGGCGCAGCACCGGACTCTGGCAATATCGGTAAAGGAGGAATGTCCACCTTTTTTCCTTGCTCCTGCTCATCTGCTGTTTCCGCATAAGCAATCGTTGCAAGGCTAATTGAATCACCATTAAATGGGTTAGTAGAAACAAAAAAACCAACACTATTGTCCCATACACGATAATTATGCGAACTCATGGTTACTAACAATACAACTAAACAAATTAGAAATGATCCAACTGCTAGAATTCCTTGACGTTTCTTTTTCTGAAAATAAAGAACCAACATTAAAAGTGGAAATAGAACGACAATCGTTAAAAAACCACTTGTCGACATCGATGTAAATAACAGCATCGTCGAAATGACCGCCATACAAAAATGAATAAATGCCCGAATTCGCTTAGGCTCAAACATCGCCAGTGTTAGAAATGTCATAATCAACACGGCAGAAATGCCGCTTATATAGTTCGGATGGTTAATGGTAGATTGAAAGCTTGATCCTTCTGTTATTTTGACATCTCCTAAATCTGCAGGAAATATCAGCGCATGAATAAAATCGATTTGCAGCAAATCCATACCATAAAAAGTGACAATGCCAATGATTCCATTCAATATCGTAAACGGATATAATGCATAAATAAAAGCATAGATATATTGATTAGAATATTTCAAATTGGCTGCAATAAAAAACAAGGTCAAACAGGCGATATAGGTTAATGTTCCATCGAGGCGGTTATATTCACCAAATAAGGCAAGCGTTTTATATGGAGCCAGTGCCGCTGAAAGTCCAATGATAACGAATAAAATTGCCACTGGAATATTAATGTAGCTTTCCTTTACCGGATAGCTCCAAAAGGCCATTCTAAAAACAAATAAAAAGCTGATCAAACAAGTGGCTCCCATTAAATAAAGAAATTTATAATAGGAATAAAAATCACCTTTAGTACCTGAATTTAAGATCGAACGACTAATCAAAGGGCTTGCAAAATCCATTACATGAAGTCGTACAATCAACGGTACAATGATAAAGATAGATAATAAAATTAATATAATGATTCGATCTAATTTACTATTCTGTTGAAATATATCATGATTGAATACGTGATTATTCACAGTAAATTCCTGCTTTCTCCCTATCTATTGCTTTTTGATTTTTTGAATTTGTTTTAAAAGTTCCTCAGCTCCTGAACGAAGTTCCTCAGGAAGATTTAATTCAAGTGCTTTTTGTAAATACAACTCAGCATTTTGGTAGTCTTTGTTTCGCGCTAAAACCTCTCCGAATTGAACCATGTATAAGCCATTCGTAATAAGCGCAGGTCTTATTTCTTGTGCCTTTAATAATTGTTCTATCGCCATTGGATAGTCTTCAGTAATTGCGCAGGCCATCCCATATTTCCATATAACTTCGTAGCTATCTCCATGTCTTCCATTTACCAATTGTCTGAGAAGCTTGACCGCTTCTTCACCTTTTTCTTCAGATAATAGCTTGACAGCATACTCGTATTGGGCACTTTCCTGATAATACCCGGCATCCTGCTTTTCTCCATGTCTATAAGTTGTTATTAAGATGAATAACATTGAAATAAGGAGAACATAAACCATTAAACTTCGCCATTGATTTGAAATATTAAATTTCCTCAATTGCTCCTCACTCCACACACGCTAAGATTTCTTGCTTAAATGAATGCACCATTCGCTGAATAGTGAATTGTTCTGCCATACTCAGACCTTTACTTTTCAACGCCAATGCTGTTTCCTGATTCTCAACTATGGATTGAACTCCTTTAAGAATAGAACTTTCACTATAGGGATCTATATACATCACTGCATCCCCGCCAACCTCCATTAATGCCTCCATCTCTGAAGTCACTACCGGACATCCTAAGGACATTGCCTCTAGTACCGGCAAACCAAAGCCTTCATATAGTGAAGGATATACTAATGCAACAGCATTTTTATATAAGTAAACTAAAATAGAATCAGGCGCTTCCACGTACAATACTTTATCCTCTATATGTAGGCTTTTTAGTAAATCCTGCTCCCATTTCGTACTACTTCCCGTACAAACCATAACCAGCTTTTCTTGTTTTTCTAACCAACCACTAATCGCACGGATAAAGAACCGAAAATTTTTTCTCCCCGTTCGATCTCCTACAAACAATAAATACCTTTCTGGTAATACTTTTGGAGAAATAGCCTCCATTGACGAATTTAATAGATTACCAGTATGAATCACTACTAACTTTTCTGAATCGATAGGTGTAAGTTTTATTAAATCTGCTTTCGTTTTATTTGAAATACAAATCACTTTCGTCGCTCTTCTAGCTAAATAAGCAAGTCGATCAGCATTCGCACCAGATGGATCATATAAACCATCTGGACCAAGTACACATCTCATTGTATCGTGAACAACCATAATGAACGGCTTGTTCGAATGAAGATACTCCAAAAAAACGTCTTCAAAAACAGGAGAGGTGATCATCAGAACATCATAGTCATTTTCTTCGATACATTTGTAATACCATTTCTTTGATAGTCTATTAACTCTATTTACTATAAAATTTCTTGACCTATTAAAAATACAATGATAGAGTTTCTGAAAACGTCCATCAATAAAATCACTATTAGAAAGGTAAAGCGGAATGGTCACTTCTATTCCTGCCTCTCTAAGCTGCTGAGCCAGCATACTATAATAACGCACCATGCCACATCTGCCATAGAAAAATATTTCGGGATCTACTAACAATTTCAAGAAAAAAATCCCCCTTCCCTATACTTTCTGAATAAGCCTCTTTCCTAAATTTCCTGCTAATAGCATTTTATTTTCAATAGACCATTTTATGGTTTCCAAATAAAACTTCATTTTATCAATTTGAATATCAGCTGGTAAAAATGGCTTAGCTATATCAGCGTATGTTGTTTTTGCAAAAGCAACATAATTTGGGGTTAATCTTTCATTATGAAAATAAGTATTATCGATTCTATCTTTCTCCCACCATAAATGGCTCCAAAGATGAATGCTGTAAATTTGCGATAAATCTTTTTGTTGCTTTAGAAATATATTTGTAATTCCTTGCTTGCTCCAGTCAAAATGAAAAAATGATCGCTCCGGTTCGACTTGAATTTCATTTGGATACTGTTGGCTTAGAAAATAAGGCAAAAAAGTGGAGTGATTGCTCCATGATCCATCAAACGCTTCATAAATCTGATCAAGCCATCTTCTCGCAAAGCTTGAATTTTTCTCTGACAAAATCCAAGCATTACATAATGATCCTCCTGCTTTTTCCGCAGACTTTTCACTCCAATTAACTCTTTCCTTTCCCATTATGAAGGATTTATCAAAAAATTCAGCAGGAAGCTTATTTACAAATAATGTATCTATATCGGCATAAACGCCACCATATTCCAAAAGAATTTCCAACCTTGTAATATCAGAAAGATGGGCATAGCGATATTTTTCAAGCTCTTTATTTTTATATTGATAGGAGCCAATAAAAGAATCCTCTTCTATTTGATTTAAGTTTAAATAAGGACGGATTCGATCCCACCATTTTCCATATGGCAAATGCTTGTAATGGAAATATATTTTTTCAGGTTTGTTGACTACTAGACAAGATACTAAGCACATGTAATACGCAAAATGAAAGGGTTCCTTTTGGGGACGCAAACCAAATACAAAATGAAAAATATTAGGCACCTTAGCCATTTGTAAATACCTCCATAAACTGTTTGACAATATGGGTTGAATTGTAATTTCGCATCATATAATCTCTTAATAATCCCCCTTTGTTTTTACGCTCCTGGCTATTTTCAAATAAATAGCGCATTTTCCTTTTGGCATCCTCCAGTATTACGTCTGCCCAATTTTGGTCAGCGCTATAGGAGGCCTTTCCATAGTTACAGTTGACAGGAATAAGACGATAATCGAACAAATAGGCATATTCCTTTGGTAAATAATCAATTACACCACCGTATGGAGTGATGGCGACTGCTTTTCCGAACCAAGCCGCTTCATAAGAACCCATTCCCCAGCCTTCTCCGCGGGTAAATGAAATAAAGCAATCTCCTCTTTTATGAAGATTAGCCATATCATCTTCGTTTAACTTATTGTCGATATGATAAATATTTCCATGTGGCTGATTGGAATGAACAGTCCTTTGAAAGGCTACTGATGCAGAACCTACCTCTTTTCGAAATAATCGTTGCCATCTCCTTCGATAATTCACCCAATCTTCCTTACCAGTCTTTAAAATTAGAGCCACATGATCCTTTTCTGTAAATTCCTCTGTAAAAGCCTGTAATAATAACCATGGGGCTTTCCTTTCACTCCAAACCCCAATGCTGTAAAACAGAAAACGATTACCTACTTCATCTAGAACAGATTGAAGCTCCTTGTTTGAAATGTTTGTTGAGCAATTCCCTTCAAATTCAGAGATATGCGGAAGAACTTCAATCCTAGTTTTCACTCCACATTTCCGAAAAATATTTTTATTCCAATGACTTGGAACAAAAATACCATCCATTTGATTAAGGAGTTCAGGCCAATGACCGGGGATTTTATCTGTCTCCCATGTTGTATATCCCCATACTTTGCAATTGGCATCATTAGCTTTTTCATGCTTAAACGAATATGGATAATATTCAGGTACTAGATGAATAATCACCAGTTGATAGTTTTTATCATTCTGTGGCAGTCCATTTCCATAATTGCCACCATGTTCAACATTACCTGGAATAATTTTCAAAAAAGTGACATCAATATTTTCCTTTTGAAGTGCTTTTACAAAATTAGCTGCAGACACTCCGTATCCAGTCGATTCATCAAATCCAATGTATTTAATCGAAAAACTCATAACTTTCTCTTCCTCTTTAAATAAGTCGTAAAGCCCATCATAATTCCTCTAAACCTAATTACCGCTAATTCCTTTTCGAAACCTTTATATAAGATACGTTTCTTTATGTGTACAATTGCAAATCCAATCAACATGATTAGTGACCAGATACTCAAGTATTTAGCTAAAACTGCTCCTGTTCCAATTGAATAGTGATATATTTTTTCTGAAATGATATTCCTATTTCCATTGGAACGTGGATGGGTAACAGCAATTACCTCGTTATAATAGATTTTTACCTTCTTGCGGCTAAATCCAGATAATCCAGCTCTTAGTATTAGTTCTAAGCCTTCTTCAGAGAAATAGGGGGAACCAGGCCCAAATTTATTACTAAAACCCCCAATTTGATTAAATATGTCTTTTTCAATATACATATTCGTTTCAAATACCTTGCCAAGAATTGTCCATTTTGTAAGAGTCGCCTGTTTTTTGGCCGACCTCCCAAATAATTGCCCCTCTATATCAACAACAGCGCCTAATATAATTTGGGGCTGCTGTTCACTAATTGTTTTTTTTAACTCCGAAATAGTGTGTAGATGATAGGCACAATCATCATCTGCAAATCCAAACCATTCCCCTAAGGCACAGCTAGCTCCATAATTTCTTGCTTTATTGGCATGCTTTTCGTTATATTTAAGATGCTTTATATTCAGCTGGTTTTGAAACCGATTGACAATCGGCACTAGTCGCATATCTTCGTTTTGATCTACAATAATTACTTCTATAGCGTCTTTATCATCTATTTTTTCAACGGAATTCAAGAAATTTTCTAACTCAACTTCCCTACCAATAGTTGCAACAATGATCGATAAAAATATTTTTTCAGACACATGAACCCACCTAGGAATAATTTTAATAGATTAATAGGCATTTTTACTTATTAATCCATTTATAAAGGTTTTAATAATGATCTTCAAATCAAATACAAACGTCCAATTTTCAATGTAAAAAATATCATAGATAATTCGCTTGCTAATAGAGGTATCTCCACGTAGGCCATTGACTTGGGCCCAACCTGTAATACCAGGTCGGACATGGTGCTTCACCATATACTTTGGTATTTGTTCCTTAAATTGTTCAACAAAATACGGTCGTTCCGGCCTAGGTCCAACAATGCTCATATCTCCTTTTAGTACATTAAAAAATTGAGGGAGCTCGTCTAGGCTCGTCTTTCGTAAAAACGCTCCAAATTTTGTCTTACGTGGATCATCCTTAGTTGTCCATTCTGTATTTGATGCTTCCGAGGTCTGTTGTTTCATTGACCGGAACTTATACATCATAAAAGGACGACGATTCTTCCCTATCCGCTCTTGTTTAAAAATTAGTGGACCCCTTGAGGTTAATTTAATAATGACTGCAATGATAGCCATGAGGGGGAATGTCCCTACTATTGCGAATATTGAAAATAATATATCGAATAATCGTTTCAGAATACTATTCCTTAATTCGTCTAACGGGATATCCCGAATGGTAACAAGTGGAATATCTCCGAGCATTTCAACATGGGGACGAGCCGGAAATATCGTATGTAAGCCTGGAATAATGAATAACCTCACTCCATTTTTTTCACAAATCTGAACAATATACTCATATTTCTCATATGCATGTAATGGAAGGGCAACGACAACTTCATCAACGATCCGCTCCTCTAAGATCAGAGAAAGGTCATTGATTTTTCCTATTATTTCAGTCATACCTCTATGATCCTTTTCATGTTCCTGCTTGAAGTCATCAAGAAAGCCTATTACCTCTAAACCTATTTGCGGATGATTCCTAACTTGATGATAATATTTTATCGCTAGCTCTCCTGCTCCAATAATTAATATAAACCGCTTATTGTACCCTCTTGCACGAAAATACTTCAATGTTAACTTAAGTAAAAAACGATACAATGTAACGACTAGAATAATATTTATAAAATAAAGGAAGAGAAAGCTTCGTGAAAAATCAATAACCCTAAAAACAAACAAAAAGCTTTGTAGACAAACAATACTTACAAAATGTACTTTAAAGATTGTAGAAAATTCTTTTAAAAAGGATAACCTTCTACTTTGCGATGAATAAAGCGTCATGAAATAAGAAACAAAAACAGAGAAAATACCGTAGACAATACTCCAAAATAGATATATTTCAAACGAAATGTGACCTCTATCGCCAACATTAAAAGCCATAAATTTTAGCCACCATGTACAAAGAAAAGCAATTTGAATGGCAATAAAATCACAACAATTGAATATTTTTATTATAAATTTTTCATTTCCTCTTATCATATGAATCACCTGTCATTAGAAACCAACTCTTATTCTACTCGAACATATGAAACTTCGTGCAACTCATTATAGTGAGCTTTAATCTCATCCCATGTTTCGCAGTAACGAACAATATCGTCCTCGCTTAATTCAGATCCAGACTGAACCTCAATAATTTCTAAATCCGTAATGGCTTTTATTCCGTGTTTAGTCCCAATTGGGATTACTAATACATCGCCATTCCCTACGATCATAAGCTCGTCATCTTTGATGAATTCTCCTGTTCCTTTTACAACAGTCCAAACCTCACTCCGTTTCAAGTGAATCTGATAGCTAATATTTTTTCCCTTCGCAATACAAAGCCGTTTCGTTATAACTTCATTTCCATCATCAAACTTGACATAATCTAGCACCTTATACCATCCCCAACGCCGTTCTTCATACATTGGACGATCATCAAAGCACTCTGTCATTGATTTAATATTTGAACTTTTTGCTTTACTTGAAACTAAGATCCCATCTGGACTCGCTGCTACTATTGCATCCGTTATACCTAATATAGCTATTGGAATATCCAACTCATTTATTAAATGGGTATTAACTGAATCCTGGGATACATTTCCTTTGCCAATAATCTTTGAATTCATTTCCTCTGTTAAGGTATTCCAGGTGCCAATGTCCTTCCAATCTTCTTCGTACGGAAGAGTGGCAATTTTATTCTCTTTTTCCACCACTGCATAATCAAAACTAGTACAAGGTATTTCATTATATTGTTTTAATAGTTCATTGTAATGAATAGGTAAATTGTTTTCTTGTAAAATAGATTGAAGATAACTTAACTTAAAAGCAAAGACACCACAATTCCATAATGCACCTTTCTCAATTAATCTTTCTGCAGTAGACTCATTTGGTTTCTCTATAAATTCAGAAGCTAGAAAAGGAATCGCAGAATCATTATGAAAAACTTTTTCAGGAATAATATATCCGTATTTGGTTGAAGAGTAGGTCGGCTTTACTCCCAATAATGCCAAGTTAGCATTTGAATGCAGTATAATGTCTTCCAATTCTTTCATTCTCTCAAAAAAACTATTTTCTACAAACGCATCAACGGGTAGAACTATGACTACCTCATCTGGACAGATTCCTTTCACTGAATATAAATAGGTAGACGCAAGAGCGATTGCGGCAAATGTATCTCGGCGTGAAGGTTCAATAACTAATGAATTAGGTCCTACCGACAATTGATTTTGTAAGATATCAACCTGCGATTTACTTGTGGCAATAATCGTTTGAGAAGCAAGACCTACATTAATTAACTGCCCCCACACCCTTTGCACCATTGAAATATTTTTTCCTTCTGAATCTTGGAGCACCTTTAAAAATTGTTTAGAACGAGTCTCATTGGACAAGGGCCATAAGCGTTTCCCTGAACCTCCAGAAAGTAAGACTACCTGCATAAAGTGGTCTCTCCTCTACTATTTATTAAACTCTACTAATTTTTGTTCGATAAATTGTTTCATTTCCGACCGAAATCTTTCTGCTGAAAACCTTGACACATGTTCACGTATCAAATAGGGGTTGAAGGTCCTATAAATCCCCTCAAACTGTCGTACAGCCTCAATTAGGGCTTCTTTTGTCTGTTTATAATAAAAAAGCCCCGTTATTCTTTCGGCATTGATCCCATTAACTGTCTCTAGGGCTCCACCTTTTCCAAATGCAATAACGGGTGTTCCACAAGCTTGCGCCTCCACAAGAGTAATCCCAAAATCCTCTTCTGCAGCAAAGACAAACGCCTTCGCCCGTTGCATATAAGTTTGTACAATGCTATTCGGCTGATAGCCTAAAAACTCAACATTTCCCCCGGCTTTCTCCCTTACTTTCTTATAAGTAGGTCCATCTCCAATTACGATTAGTTTCTTTTCATTCATTTCGGTAAACGCTTCTACAATTAAGTCCATCCTCTTATAAGGAACAAATCGGGAAACCGTTAAATAGAAATCTTCTTTCTTAGGATTGAATTCACATTTTTCGATAGACACCGGCGGATAAATAACATCTGATGTACGATTATATACCTTGTTAATTCTCCTGCTTATATATTCTGAATTGGCAACAAAATGATCTACTCCGTTTGCTGTTCGTACATCCCACATTCTTATATAATGAAGCAGCCATTTTGTGAAGATTCCTTTTATTCCTTTGTGAAGTCCAGACTGTATTAAATATTGATGTTGGAGATCCCATGCATATCGAATGGGCGAATGAATATATGAAATATGCAGCTGGTCTGGTCCAGTAATAACACCTTTTGCAACTGCATGAGAACTAGACAAAACGAGATCATAAGTTGACAAATCCAATTGTTCTACTGCGATTGGCATCAATGGCAAATAATTTCTATAAGACTTTTTTGCAAACGGAAGGTCTTGTAAAAAAGTTGTGTAAATGGAATGTCCTGCTAAGAAGCCTCTTTCTTTTTCTTCCATGAAATCGACTACCGTATAGATATCAGCTTGAGGAAACATCATTAGTAATTGTTCTAAAACACGTTCAGACCCAGAATTAATTGTTAACCAATCATGAACGATTGCGATTCTCATCATCTAGCACCTTCTTAACTGCATCAAAAATTTGTTTCACACAAGCCTGCCAACGAAAAGCCCTAGCCCGCTCTTTCCCCTTATCAATTAAGGTATTTCTCAACTTCTCGTCGCTCATTACTCTCTTAATTTGATCGGCTAAGCTATAGTAATCACTCGGGTCACAATAGAGAGCACTATCTCCACATATTTCTGGTAACGATGCAGCTGTAGATGTAATAACTGGACATCCCAAGCTCATCGCTTCGAGTGGCGGCAGACCAAAACCTTCATAAATGGAAGGATAGACAAAGCAGATTGCCTTTTCATAAAGGGCCCTTAATTCTGGTTCATCAACATATCCTGCATAAATAATGTTACGATTGATTTCTAACTTGGCAGGTTCAAAGATATTGTCATTTACGCCACCGGCTATAACCAAGTAAACATTTTGGTCCTTTAGAACATCTAATGCCGAGATCGTTAATTGAAAATTCTTCAATGGATTAAGCGTACTTACAGACAAAATATATTGTTTGTTATCTAGATTTAACTTACTGATAATATCCTCATTACTATTTACTCTTAATACATGTTCACACCCTAAATAACTTACTTTCACTTTTTCCTGTCTTAGTGGAAAAACCTCCATAAGTTCTTGTTTTGAAAAATTAGAGTTTGTAATGACTAGCTTCGAACTTCTCGTCAAAATATTAAATAATACCAAATACCAAATACGGAATAAGCTTGAGAATGCTTCAGGATGCCGTTTAATTGCTAGATCATGTATAGCAACAACTTGTCTCCAATTTAGAACTGGTCCTGTATTGCACAAATTAACCAGCAGTCCTTTAGCAGAATAAAACGGAAGTTCAAGCTGTTCCCATAGATGACCTGAAAGCTTCCCTACAATTTGAAGCTGAATATGCTTTACGTTTATTTCTCTTTTAATATTTTTTGGCGAAAGCATAATAAGTTGATACTCTTCTGTGTTTATAACTTTATTTTCAATTAATGAATCGAGTGCATACACGAACTCCTCTGCATATCTTTGTACTCCAGTTACAGCTTGTGTTAAAAATCTAGCATTAAAATAAATGGGGATTTTCATATTACATTCTCCGTCATTTTCCTTCTTGATACCTTTTTTACCCTTCCTTCTTCAATTTCGATGACGATATCACAATTTTCTATTGTCGTAAGACGATGAGCTATGATTATTAATGTTTTTTCACCTTTTAATTGATCAACTGCTGTTATTATTTCTTTTTCAGTTTCGTTATCCAATGCAGAAGTAGCCTCATCCATAAAAAGTATTTCAGGGTTATGGTACAGGGCACGCGCTATCCCAATACGCTGCCGTTGTCCACCAGAAAGTCGTACACCTTGCTCACCAATACTAGTCTCAAGCTGATCAGGTAACTGTTGAACAAATTCTTTTAATTGCGCAACCTCGAGAACCTTCCATACTTGTTCGCGATCAATGAATCGATCCTCTATTCCGAATGCTACATTTCGTAAAATTGTATCATCTGATAGATAAATAGTTTGTGGAATATAACCAACCTTCCTTTTCCAAATTGGAAGTACATCCTTGAGACTTTTCCCGTCGATATATATATTTCCTTGATCAGGCTGGTACAGACCTAGCATCAAATCAACGAGAGTCGTTTTACCGGAACCTGATTTTCCAATGATAGCAATGGACTGACCAACAGGAATGGTCAAAGAAATTCCATTAATACAAGGAATACCAGTTTGAATGTAAGAAAAAGAAATATTTTCTAAGTTTATTTCTTGAGAAAACCATTTTTCATGAAATGAGTTTATTTCTGTTGAATCTCCAGTTAAACACCTTTCAACTGTACTGTTCAAATCTTGATAGATGGCTTCTAAAGCGGAATAATGATAACGAATCGAAGAGAGAGCTCCCACTATTTTATTAGCAGATGGCATTAGGCGGAATGCTGCCATCGCAAATAACGCCATTGTAGTTAAAAGTGCATACATATTCTGCCCATTCATGAGGAGCAACATTACGATTACTAACAAAATAATGACAACCACTATCGTTTCAATAAACATTCTCGGGATATGATTTAGAACCCGAATATACCTGGACTCTTTCACGAATAAAGTACTATGAAGAGTGAATTGATCAAGAAAATATCGCTCTTTGCCATTTACCTTTACATCTTTGATTGCACCTAAACCTTGGTTAATCCATTTAATCATCTGTCCGGTTGCTTGCTGAACTACTCTTCCTTTTAGCTCCATTTTCTTTCTAAATACTCTTAAAAAAAGAGTTATACTTATAGTTAAAAGTATAGCCAAGGATAATGTTGGCAGTGGAGCAATGAATAATAGTAAACAAATAATTCCACACGAAATAATAGATTCAGAAATTAATAAAAAAACTGGAGTGAGAACACCGTTGAATAACCGTTCAACATCAATATTTATATTTCTTAGCATTTCAGAAGAATTTGTTTGTAGCTGAAATGAATAAGGCTTCTTTAAATATGTCTCAAATAAATGACGAGACATCTTCACTTGATTGTCATATAAAAGCTTATATTGGAACGAATAAAATAAAATAAGATAAATATTCTTTAGTAAATAAACAATCGCTAAAACAATGGCAAATACAATAATAAATGAGGTAGTTGAAGTAAGTTGCAGCACCCTATATAAATAATTTAATATTACATTTTCTGTAATAATTTCAGGTGTTGTTACTGCTCCGATGAAAGGAACTATAAATCCAATTCCAATGGTTTCAAGTACACCTGCAATTATCATTAAAAAAAGTAATAAGCCAAATTTCTTTTTATCCTTATGATCAAAAAGAACCTTTAATTTTGCTAAAATCTCCAGAAGTCTCACAACCTTTGCAAACCTAATATGAAACTGTTAAACATATGTGTATTCTTCATTCATCATTGATAAGGAAGCGTTAACTAGTTTTTTTACTAGAATGGGTTCTTGGGTTAATTGGTGGCATGCTAAGATAAATTCATCAGCTGTTTCGGCTGGAAGAAAGTGAACATATGGTGTTAAACCAAGCCCATGAACAGATTCATTTGTTGCAACTATCGGCCGTCCATACCACATTGCTTCTATAACCTTTAGCTTTGTTCCACCACCAGCATGCAGTGGTGAAATCACAATAGCAGCCTCGTTATAGACCGTTTCTAACGAACTTATATATCCATAAAAAATAACACCCTTTTGTTTTAGTAAAGCCTTTTTTAATCTTTCACTCGCACCATAACCAACAACATGCAACACCCACCGAGAATCCAATTTTCTTAATCTCGGGAGAACTTTGTCAATAAACCATAAAACAGCTTCTTCGTTTGGAAAATAACTGAGTGTACCCACAAATAATAGTTGAAATGGATTCTTAGGGGTTTCCAAAATATTAGGAACTCCATATAATCGATTGGGCAGCTTTTCGACAATGAGGGAAGGGAATTGCTTAGACAAAACTCTTTGGTCCTCATTGGAACAGATGTATACATGCTTAGTGTATGTCTCAAGACGTATTTCCTCTACTTTGAAAAAAAGACTTGAAATGAAATGAATGATTGCTTTTTTATATTGGGATTTTTTAAAAAATAGCTTAGCAATTTTTAAACGAGTAGTTGATTCGATATCATCTATATCAAGGTGGATTGTTTTTGTATTCATTATTTTTTTTAAGAATAATGCGTATTCCTTTAAATATAAGCGAAAACATAAAATCAAATCGAATTGCTGCTCTCGATATATTTCTTCAAGCTGATTCTTAGTTTCTCTAAAAAGTGGAAAGCAGCCAAACTTTAATGCTAACAGCTTTTTAATATCCTGGTTTACCAACATAAATTTAGAACGAGATGGGATTTTTACGAAATTGATATTATTCGCACCATTTAATAATAATTCTTTTTCCTCAATCTCTAGTTCTTTTTCTTTTATTATTAAAATACTAACTTCATATTGTTTAGAAAGTTTATGTACCCATTGATGTGCCCTTTTTTCTCGGCCGCCACCATTAGCATCCGGAATAACAGGAGAAATTAATAATATTTTTTCCATAATGTACTGTTTCTCCTAAATTCAAATTATCTTTTCAAAATGCCTTTAATAATACTTTTTATTTTGTTTAACCTTTCTATTTTCTCTACCCCATCAAATGAGTGGTGATCGAAATAGTAACGACGGCGAAAACTTGTTAATTCAAGTTCTGTCCTTTGGTCATAAGCATACTTATATGGAGCGTCATTTTTATAATAAGCATGTTCATTCAGTAGTTGAATATATTGTTGAAATAACGGCTGCATCAATTCCAACTTTTCATCTGTCATTCTATGAAGATGATGTGTTAATTGATTAGGAACTTTAGGGTCAAAACCGCTCAAATGAAAAAAGACCACTGGAATATCATTTACCCAGTAACGATTTTGGTAGTATGAAACGTCCCTTTGAAATAAATTCCAATGAGCAATATTAAATTCTGGATCATTCAAGCTTTTGAAATCAGCTAAATTGAGCTGAATAAGCATTGGTAGCAGCTTCTGATCACAAAACATTCGTCTTTCTAAATTGTCAAAACAATAGATTTCAAAACGACTAATTAACCAGCCTAGCATGGATAATGATCGTTCATGATGCCTAAACATCCAAAACCCACTATTATAAAGACCAACTTGAAGAAACTGTAAATCATCCGGCTGACCTCCATCTAAAGGGAGAGGTTCTGTAATATGAGGTGTAAAACTAAACAAACACTCATCAAGTAATTGCTCCACTTTTTCAAAAGATCCTGTCACAAATATGTCAGCATCTAAGTAAATTACCTTTTGTTCAGGATATTGGGTCATTAAATGTTTTATTAAGGATGGCCGCACTGCATTGCACATCTCAAAAGCATTGTAGTAAATAACCATATGTTCTATATTATTTATATTAAGTTCATCTAAAAATAAACATGTAAACGGCATTTGCGCATAAAATGGATTTGAACGTTCTCCATCAATAATAAGTGCATAAAACGGTGCAACATGATTGTGCTTTATTAAGGATTTATACAAAGTCATTGCTTGCGGTACATAATTTTGAGTAATAACCGTACAAAATGCTAATTTTCCCATTCTTCCTCTCCTAACCACACTACTTCTATACTATATAACTATCTTCTGAACAAATTCTGAACAATTCTCCTGTAAAAAGCCAGCATTTCTGCTGGCCTCATATTCTATCAAACATATATTTTCGGTTTTCCCTACTTGCTTACTGGGTTACTGGTAAAGATACAATATAGCCTATATATTTTTTTATTATTAACTGAGCATCTTTATCATCTACTATACCATCTAGATTTACATCTAATGCAGCCTGTTGCATAGGTGTTAATTGACTTTTTCCGGCTATATCTTGATATACTATTAATGCATCCGCAGGTGTAATCAGACCATCACCGTTGCCATCTCCAAATAGATACGCAACAGGATTGACCGTTAGCGTAGCTATATTCGATGTTGTATTTCCTGCCTCATTAGTCACCACCACTGTATAGCCTCCAGCATCCTCTGCTTGTACATTTCTGATGTTCAACGTTGCAGTCGTTGCTCCGCTAATATTACCACCGTCTATTAGGTCATTTCCATTCTTTTTCCACTGATAGCTTAACGGTGCATCTCCAGTTGCCACTACTGTGAAAGTTGCATTTTCCCAAGCTGTCATCGTTTGGTCCGTCGGTTGGGTGTCAATACTTGGTGGTGCAGCCGTAGCCGTGTAGCTTTCACTCCATACGCGGCTTTCGATCCAACCTTCCTTTTTCGCGATTGCTTTCACAGTCATTGTTTGGTTAATCTGGATTGGTCCACTATAAACAGTGCTGCTTGTCGTCGGTATACTCCCATCCGTTGTGTAGTAAATAATGGCCCCCTGCGACTTTGAAGCCAAAGTGAGCATCGTTCCCTTTGGTACATCACCTCCAGGTATACTTGCCTGAGGTCGATAGGTACGTAGACTCGGTTCGAGCACTTCTGTACTATTCATAGGACCATAATTTCCTGCACCACCTGCAATAAGTATGGTCTTTCCATTTAGGAAAGCTGAGGATGTATGGCCAAGTCGACCGTTTTTCGTGGATGAGCTGTCCAAAGTCCAACTATTCGTTTCCGAATCATAAACAGCTACAGAAGTAAGTGGCATATAGTTAGGGTCAAATCCGCCTGTTACATAAACTCTTCCATCCTCCGCTGTAGCCGCAGCCATGACATATCTAAATGTAGGCAAACTAGGCCCTGCTGACCAACTATTGAGAGCAGGATCATAGATCTCGGTACTTTTAGACATGCCCCCATTTACCATTCCGCCGATCACCATCACTCTCCCGTCATCCAATAACACGGCGCTATGTTCCTTTCTGGTTGCTCCCATGTCCGGACCGGATGACCAAGTGTTAGTTATTGGATCATAAATCTCGGTTGAGTTCAAATCGCCATCATCATTCCCACCTCCGGCCACGATAACCTTACCGCTTGGCAAGGTAACAGCTGCATGACTAGCCCGATGTACAGACATTGCTGCACTTTGCACCCATGTGTTGGTTTCAGGATTATAAGTCTCGGTTGAGTTTAAGACACCGACATCGAAAGAGTTACCCCCTATCACTAAAATCTTTCCGTCTGATAGCCTAACAGCCGCATGGGAAAAGCGTGCCTTATTCATACTGGCTGCCGCGCTCCATGTATTTGTAGTTAGGTTATAAATCGTAGTAGAAGCGTGATGATTCATACCATCATTTCCGCCAGTAATGAAGATCCTATGATCATCTAACGGGGCGGAAGCTAAGAGTTGGCGTGCCACATTCATACTTGCTTTATTCTGCCAAGCAGGTGATGCAGCACTTGCATTCATAGGAAAATTGATCGAAATAACTATCATTACAATAATCATAAACAAACTAGCAAACTTATTCTTTCTCACTCTCATTTCTCCTTTTCAATCAATCCATTTTGCAGTTTAAATAATATAATACATCTTATTACTGAACATTTTCTGAACTTTTAGATTAAAAAAACAAAAAAATCCAACCTACTACCTAGATCGGATTTATCCAAATAATTATTTCAAGTATTTTTGAACGAGTCTTTTTGTTTCGTTATTCGGTATTTCCCCTAACTCACTCCACAGTATCTCCTGCAAATCTTTATATAAGCCTACAGCTTTTTTTATCTCATTATCATTTATAAAAAATTTGATTAATTCTTGATAATACTTTTCCACAAAAGGTTCAAGTTCAATAAGAGCTTCTAGAGCATCACCCCATTGTTTAGGCTTAATCTTCTCTTCATTATACTTATTTACATAATGTTCTAAAAATTGCTTACATTCTTGATCTATTTGCTGCTTTCGAGCAAATGACCATTGATAATCCTCATATCCAAGAAACCCTTTTTTAACAACTTCTAAAATATCCAAAAGAGTTCTATCATCGAATGATTTTTTCTCAATGATTTGAATAAGGGATTCCAGATCATTCAAAATATTAATGTTCATGGAATACCGTTCATCCACAAATGAAATTGGATTCTTATAGGCATGAGATTTTAATATTTTCCGCAATTGATAGACCGTGGTGTGTAATAGTGCACCAGCCTTTTCAAGCGGAACATCCGGCCATAAGTCTTCAATAATTTGCATTCGATGAATTGGATTCCCATGATGTAATAAATAAGCACATAATTCCTTTACCTTCTTTGTCCTCCATTTAATTACTTGTCCATTGTTATCATATAATATAAAATTCCCAATGAGCTGTGCATGTAATGTCGGGTTTTCCTGTAATTCAGGTAAATCAATTTTTCTTCTTTTCATTATTTTATGCAAGGTTCTCTTTAATCTTTCTTTATCTGTTGGTTTTAATAAATAGTCAACTGCATGAACACGAAAAGCTTCAAGGGCATAATGATCATAGGCCGTAACAAATACAATATCGATCGAGTCGTCAATTATTGCAATTCGTTCAGCAATCTCTATACCATTTAGACTTGGCATTTCAATATCTAAAAAAACAACGTCAGGTTTCAGATCCTTAAAACTTTCTAAGCCTTCTTCAAACCAAGTATACTTCCCAATGATTTGGACACCGTCTATTTCTTCAATAAATTTTTCTAATAATGTAATCGCTAATATTTCGTCATCTATTATGAGTACTCTTAACATTTACATCTTCCTTTTCAGTCGCTGTCATATAAGGAATAATAACCATAACAGTGGTTCCTTTATGTTCTTCACTTTCAATTGAAAAAGTTGCACCGCTATATTTCTTAATTCTATTTACAATATTTAATAAACCTACTCCACTGTTTTCATTTTGCTTTTGGGTAAGGATTTGATTTATTTTTTCTTGGCCTATTCCTATACCGTTATCTGTCACCTTTATCGTAACGGTATCTTTGTTTTTTCTAATATATAAGGAGACTTGCCCACCATTTCTTCTTCCACCTATGCCATGCCTAATCGCATTTTCGACAAGGGGCTGTATCAATAGTGGCGGTATTAAACAATCAAAATCAATGTTCCTATCGATCACAAAGTCGAATTTTTCCGGAAATCTGGCCTTCTCAATTTCGACGTAAGATTTTACCAATGAAATTTCATTGTGGATGGGGATAAGACTCTTTGTGTTGGTAAAAACAAAACTCCCCCGCAAAAAAGTGGCAAAATTTGTTATTAATGCTCTTGCCTTCTGGATGTCCAAATAACTCAATGACAAAATAGAATTTAAAACATTATAGATAAAATGTGGTTTAATTTGTGCTTGCAAATAGGCCATTTCTATCGCTGTTGCTGCCAAAGCTGTATCCTTCATTAAAATTAAGTTTTTCATTCTCGTTTTTAGCTCATTTAATTCAATTGGTTTGTGTAAAAAATCATTGGCGCCAGCTTGAAATCCAGCAACCATGTCTTCTGCCAAAATAGCTGCTGTTAGCATTAACACCGGTAATTCAGTCAAAGAATACTTCTCCCTTATTTTTTTGCATACTTCAAACCCATTTAATCCAGGCATCATAATATCTAGGAGAATTAAATCGATATCAGGGTGCTGTTCTAATTGAGTGAATGCATCTTTTCCATTGTCAACTGCGATAATATAATAATTTTCAGAATTAAGAGCCTCTATTAAGACTCTTAGGTTTGAATGATTATCATCTACAATCATTATTTTTTTACCTTCGGGATCACCAATAATATACGGAACTGTAAATTTTTGCATACCCTCAAGTCCTTTATAGTGCCATTCTTCAATAGTACTAACCGCTTCAATATTTCTTTCTACAGCAGGCAGGCTAAAGCTGAACGTTGATCCTTCCCCTATAGTGGATCTAACCCAAATCTGCCCCCCTTGAAGTTCTACAAGTTGTTTTGTAATACTTAAACCAAGCCCAACACTCTGGTATTCTGTATTTGAATCCCCCACCTGCTCAAAAGCATGAAAGACTTTGTTAATATCCGCGGAGGCAATTCCTCTCCCTGTGTCTCTAATCGATATGATAATTTTACCATTACTTTCCTGTGCCGCTAATTCTATCGTGCCCTGGTCAGTGTATTTAATCGCGTTATCAATTAAATTATATAATATTTGCCTTAAACGATTTTCATCCGCCTGAACAAATGAAATATCTCGTGATATTGAGTTTATGATCTTAATATCTTTTTGCAGCATATAGGAAAATACCTCCATTACTACAAAAATAGTAGAGTACAAATCAACAGGTTTGATCTCTAAATTTAATTCTTTCCTTTTTAATTTTGTTAAATCCAATACATCATTCACCAGGCTTGAAAGACGTTTCGCTTTATCTATAACAAAGTTAATTTTTTCCTGCTGTTGGGTTGTAAGGTTAGAATTAGTTGGATTTAGTATAGATTGTAAGATTGCAATCATTCCATGAAGAGGAGTCTTAAATTCATGTGATGTTTTCGCAAGAAACTCATCCTTAAATTTATCTACCTGAAGCAGCTGTTCAGATAATTCCTCATTTTTCCGATAGGTATCCGCAAACCGGTGTGCCATAAACAAAGATAGCATTAAGAGATAGGTGAACGGTAAAATTGGAGGCAAAATATCAAGGGCAATATTCCCCATCACATTTAACGTCCCAACAATAAAATACATGATAAGTGTAACTGAGCCAATAAATAAGTAGAAAGCACCTGTTGTTTTGGCAAAAATCGCTTTGATCTGCACATATAAAACATAAAGAATCACAGCTAAAAAATACAGAGAATAAAGCGATTGGAATTGCGAATTAATTTGAACTGGTAACAAAACCAATAAACTACATATCATCCCTATGATGGCTAATACTTGTGCGAATTTTTTATTAGAATGTGAACGAAGTATGGTATGAAAATAAGCCAATAAAAATAAGCTAATTAAATTTGAAGAGCATTGCAATTTTACAAAAATTTCATATGGGATCATTGGAAATAAGCTATGTAAAACCTTCTCCCCATGGGTTAATGAATATAAAACAACAGAAAAACAAAAAAGTGAAAAATATAACAAACTCTTATCTCTGCGAAAATGCAAATAAAATCCTAAAAAATAAATACCTACCATAAAAAAGGCGGCAATCGTGACCCAATCATACATCAAAGCATTCTGGCGCAGTTCAAGAATGTTTTGCTCATCTCCCAGATATAATGAGCTAATGATTCCTCCCCCATATGCGTAATGATAATTGGTGACATGCACTATAATTTCAATATAACCTTTCGTGTTTTCAAAAAAGGAAACATACGGAGTATTGGCTGGCCTATATGATGGGCTTTCTCCAGGCATTCCACTTCCGCCAATTTTCTCTCCATTCACATAAAGGGCATTTGACATACGAATATTAGATGTTTTTATACCTAGTAAATTTTCATCTGCGGGTAGTTTGACAAGTAGCCGATAGGTTGCATTTGTAAATTTCGGAACAGACTGATTATCTATGTGGTACTTTGTCCAAAGTGAAGGCACTTGAACATAGGCCGAAGCTTTTCTTTCTAAAAAATAACTCGAATCAACTAACTTCCCAGGCACAAATTCCCACTCTCCGTCGAGCCTAACTGGACCATTTTGAGCAAAATCGTATTCTTGCAGATTTAGAATCCCATGCTTTGCTACATTTTCAGTTGATTTACTTGGAGTAATATATGATGTGAATATTAAACCGATAATGATAAAAAGAATTAGTGTTGTGGTTATTTTAAGTTTCACTGTCGTTACCTCTACAAAATTTTCAACTTAGGATGAATTTATTATATCAGATTCAAAAGAAATGATATTTTTATTTTTTTCTCCCCAACAACGTCAACACCTGCGGAAAGGCATGCTATCACAATAGCATAAAGTAGGGAAACCTCTTTCAAGGCTTCCCCCTTATCAAACCGTACGTGCCCTATTAAGGCATACGGCTTACCCATATGTTATAATGTTTATCAAGAGGATGCATTCCAAGCATTTTGCATCTTTTGGAGTCGGTGAGGAGTGTAGTATTCCTCGCCTTTTGCTTTTGTTCGACTAATTTTGTTCTTTAAATTCCTTTTGGCTTTTCTAGTCATGTCGGTCAAATATTGTTCCTTGGTATATCCATATGCTTTGTTTAGATAGAGCCAGTAAGAAGGAATTAGTTTAATACTTAGGAAGAATGCATTATTCCATTTACTATTCATT